>NZ_RCOA01000060.1:4718-208235 GCF_004307585.1 Pseudomonas sp. Sample_20
ATGCCGGCGAAGAGCACAGCGCCCGAGCCTTCACCCGGGTCCTGCGCGATCTTTTCGCTCTTAATTGGACGTCTTGGCCATCTGCCGATCCGACGCCCGCCAGATCAGGCGTGTGGTGTCGTAACCCTGCTGACGCGCCTTGCTCAGCAATTCTTCACGCACTACACCGTTGACGGTCGGTGTGCGTGACAGCAGCCACAGGTACTTGCGACTCGGATCGCCGACGATGGCGGTCTTGTAATCGTCGCTGACGTACAACACCCAGTACTCGCCCTTCGCCACACCCGGCACCAGGCGCGAGAACCAGTTATCGAATTCGACCCAGAGCTTGTCGGTCTTGCCCGGCACTTGTGGATAAGCCGTGCCCTTGGCTTCTTCCCACTGCCACTCCGGGGTCAGGCAACGGTTGAGCACGCCGACATTACCGTCAGGCTTGAGGGTGTAATGGGCTTCGGATTGCGCGCAGTGGCGCTGGAAGTACATCGGCAAGCGTGCCAGTTCATACCAGGTGCCCTGATAACGCTTGAGATTGACGCTGTTGACGGTCTTGGGCGCCAACGGGTCGACGCCGGAAGTGGCGCAGCCAGCCAGTACCAGGCCAGCAAAAAGGATCAGCAATAACCGCTTCATTTTTTTCTCCGTGGGCGCGAAGCCCCGGTTTACTTCAGGCCTTGGCCGGAAAACATCAGCACTTTGTCACCGGCGTATTGCACGCTGATAAAGCTGTTCTTGTCGCCCCAGGTGCAGCTGGACATACCGAGCGCGCCCGAGCAATCAGTGGGCTTGCCGAGAAGGGTTTCCACTTCGGACTTGGCCATGCCGGCCGAGAGCTTGGAGTAGTTTTCCTGATTGACCTTGCTGCATGCGGCCAACAGCACGCAAAACGACAGCAGGGCGATAGATCGCAGCGACATGGTGAAACTCCTGGAACGAGGGGGGATGGCATGGTGCCAACCAGAAGCTTAGAAGAGAAAAGTGTCATCTGGTTCCGTGACCGAACGCCTATTTATCAGCCCGCCCGTCCGGCTTTTGCCGGTAAATCAAAAACTTTGTGAAGCCGACGAGCATTTCGTCGACTTTCCCCGCAAGCGCCTAATCTTTGGCGCGGCGCGGTCGAAATAAGAGCAGCGCAACGCTGCCGATTATGGCAAATTGCCGCCCTTTCCTGACCAGCCCCTTCGCGGTAGTTCATTCGATGACCAGAAACATGAAATTCAGCCACAAGATTCTGCTGGCTGCTGCCCTTGTGGTGGCCGTTGCGTTCGCCTGTTTCATCTTCTTCAACGACTATCGCCAGCGTCAGGCCTTGAGCAGCAGCACCGAAGCGACCATGCAGGAACTGGGCAGCCTGACCACCAGCAACATTCAGACCTGGCTGGAAAGCCGCATCCAACTGCTGCAATCGCTGTCGCAGCAAGTCGCCGTCGATGGCAATGCGCCCGCCAGCCTCAAGCGCATCATTGACCTGCCCGCCTACACCGGCAATTTCCAGCTCAGCTATTTTGGCGGTGCTGACGGCGTGATGTTCTCGGTGCCGGCCGGCAACCGTGCGCCGGACTACGATCCACGCGCGCGCGGCTGGTACAAAGCGGCCAACAGCGCACAACAAACCATCGTCACCGAACCGTACATCGCCGCTTCGTCGGGCAAACTGGTGATCACCGTTGCCACCCCGGTGCAGCGTCAGGGCCAAATGCTCGGCGTCGCCGGTGCCGACATCGATCTGACCAGCGTCAGCGCGATCATCAACTCGCTGAACTTCGGCGGCCACGGTCATGCGTTCATCGTCAGCGCCGAAGGCAAGATCCTGATTCACCCGGACAGCAAGCTGGTGCTCAAAACACTGGCCGAGGCTTATCCGAACGGTGCGCCCAAAGTCAGCCCGGGCCTGAAAGAAGTCGAGTTCGACGGCAAGACCCAGTTGATCTCATTCACCCACGTCAACGGCGTGCCATCGGCTGACTGGTACGTGGCACTGGTGCTCGACAAAGACACCGCGTTCTCGATGCTCAGCGAATTCCGCACCTCGGCACTGATCGCCATGGTCATCGCGGTGCTGATCATTATCGGCCTGCTCGGCATGCTGATTCGCGTGCTGATGCAACCGCTGCTGACCATGGGCCGTGCGATGCATGACATCGCTGAAGGCGAAGGCGATCTGACCAAACGTCTGGTGATTCACGGCAATGATGAATTCGGCGCGCTGGGCACTTCGTTCAACCGCTTCGTCGAACGCATTCATACGTCGATCCGCGAAGTGTCCTCGGCTACCGGCCAGGTCAACGAAGTCGCCCTGCGGGTGGTCGCTGCCTCGAACTCGTCGATGTACAACTCCGACCAGCAGGCCAGCCGCACCAACAGTGTCGCCGCCGCGATCAATCAGCTCGGCGCCGCCGCTCAGGAAATCGCCCAGAACGCCGCCCTCGCCTCGCAGCATTCCAGCGATGCGCGCAGCCTCGCGGTCGACGGCCAGCAGGTGGTGGATAAAACCATCCACGCCATGCAACAACTGTCGGCGAAGATCAGCGATTCCTGCGGCAATATCGAAACGCTGAACAGCAACACGGTGAACATCGGTCAGATTCTCGAAGTGATCACCAGCATCTCCCAGCAGACCAACCTGCTCGCACTCAACGCCGCAATCGAAGCCGCGCGCGCCGGTGAAGCCGGACGCGGTTTCGCCGTGGTCGCCGACGAGGTGCGCAACCTCGCGCACCGCACCCAGGATTCGGCGCAGCAAGTGCAGAAGATGATCGAAGAGCTGCAGGTCGGCGCACGTCAGGCAGTAACCATCATGACCGAGAGCCAGCGCGAGAGCGAAAGCAGCGTCGGCATCGCCAACCAGGCCGGCGAGCGTCTGGGCAGCGTGACCCAGCGCATCGGCGAAATCGACGGCATGAACCAGTCGGTGGCCACCGCGACCGAAGAACAGACCGCCGTGGTCGAGTCGATCAACGTTGATATCAACGAGATCAACACGCTGAATCAGGAAGGGGTAGAGAACTTGCAGGCGACGTTGCGCGCCTGTTCGGATCTTGAGCAGCAGGCGGCGCGGTTGAAGCATCTGGTCGGCAGCTTCAGGATCTAAGCTGCAGCCTCAGGCCTCTTCGCGAGCAGGCTCGCTCCCAAAGGGATCTCCGGTGGTTACACAATTTGAGTGCACCACCAGATCCTGTGGGAGCGAGCCTGCTCGCGAAGGCGGCCCGCATCACGCAGAATGTCTTCAATATAAACATCGGGAATTTGCCAGATGAACAAGAAACACAACGGGGTTCATCCAGATCAAATCACATTATTGGCAATCCTTGCGCTGGGTAGCGAGGAAATCGATCGCGGAAACTATACAAACGCTGAAGACGTATTTCTTGCGCTAGATGAACTGGATCCAGCCCAGCAAACTAGAACCGTGATCCAGGTTCGGAAAGAAATACCAACTCTTCAGCCGTAGACTCCCGCCCCAACACCGCATTGCGATGCGGAAACCTGCCAAATCGGGCAATCACCTTCTGATGCCGCTCGGCATAGTCCAGGTTATCGGCAAACACGGCCCGCTCCGTTTCCGGCTGTTCAGCCACCAGCTCGATAAATCTGGAAACAGCCTCATTCTGCACTGCGAGGTTTTCGCAGTGTTCGAATACCAGATAAATGAATACCCGCTGAATCGGTTTCAACTGCCGATCAAAATCCGCCGCAACGCCTTGCGCGACAAGCTTCTGCGCAAGCAGATCACCGGAAAATGCTTTGGGGGTGTCGCGATAGATCATGCGTGGCAGTTGATCAAGCAACAGCACCACCGCCAGCCAACCTTCGGGACATTGCGTCCACTCGGTCAATTCGCCGGCCAGGGCCTGATCGACAAAGACCCCGAAACGCGTCTGCGCTTCGAGGTCTTGGCTGTTTCGCTTGCCGAACCACAACTTGCCCTTTTCAGCCGCTACTTCGCTGGCTGATTCGGCGTGTCCGAACCACCAGTCGAGCAACGGCTGCCAGGGCGCGTGCATGGTTTATTCCTTGTGGTAGGCCGTAGCGCGGGCGACTTCTTCTTTCGAACCGAGGAACACTGCAACGCGCTGGTGCAGGCCTTCCGGCTGAATGTCGAGAATGCGCTGGTGACCGTCGGTGGACGCGCCGCCGGCTTGTTCGACAAGGAACGACATCGGGTTGGCTTCATACATCAGGCGCAGCTTGCCCGGTTTCGACGGCTCGCGGCTGTCGCGCGGGTACATGAACAGACCGCCACGGGTCAGGATGCGGTGGACGTCGGCAACCATCGCCGCGACCCAACGCATGTTGTAGTTCTTCTTCAACGGGCCTTCTTCACCGGCCAGCAGCTCGCCGACATAGCGCTGCACCGGGGCTTCCCAGTGACGCTGGTTGGACATGTTGATGGCGAATTCCTGGGTGGTTTCCGGGATGGTGATGTCTTCGTGAGTCAGGACGAAGCTGCCCATTTCGCGATCGAGGGTGAAGCCTTTGACGCCGTCGCCCAGGGTCAGCACCAGCATGGTCTGCGGGCCGTAGATGGCGTAGCCGGCGGCCACTTGCTGGGTGCCTGGCTGCAGGAAGGCTTTTTCGTTCAGCGGCTCGTTCTGGCTCAGGTACTCGTTCGGGCAACGCAGTACCGAGAAGATCGTGCCGACCGGGGCATTGATGTCGATGTTCGACGAGCCGTCCAGTGGGTCGAAGACCAGCAGGTATGCGCCTTTCGGGTATTTGCCCGGGATCTGGTAGGCGTTGTCCATTTCTTCGGACGCCATGCCGGCCAGGTGACCGCCCCATTCGTTGGCTTCGAGGAGGATCTCGTTAGAGATCACGTCGAGCTTCTTCTGCACTTCGCCTTGCACGTTCTCGGTGCCCATGCTGCCCAGAACACCACCCAGGGCGCCTTTGGACACGGCGTGGCTGATCTCCTTGCAGGCACGCGCTACCACTTCGATCAAAAAGCGCAGATCGGCAGGAGTGTTGTTGCTGCGGGTCTGCTCAATCAAATAGCGACTCAAGGTAACGCGGGACATGGACGGCTCCGGTGGAATGGGGGGCGGAAAACCCGCGCAGTTTACAGGGAGTCTGAAAACCTAGCGAGCGAAGACGCCGGCTAACGTGCGCCTGGGTGTATTTGCCTGCATGAGACGTGATTGTCGGTGGAGAGTTCAGGTGTAGGGTTGAGCGTAGTTGGAAATGGGGCGGGTGGTGGTTGAGTGATAGCGGCAGTCTGATGAATTTTTGTTGTTTGACCGGCCGCCATCGCTGGCGAGCCAGCTCCTACAGGATGTGTGGTGTACACAAAATATGTGAACGACCGAGATCACTGTGGGAGCTCGCTTGCCAGCGAATGGCGCGCAGCGCCGCCATGCTCAGGTATTGGCAGGCGGCTTGCGCAACAGGCTGAACGCCATCGCTCCGAGAAACACCACACTGAGCAGCAACACCGCCCACAAGCCGAACTTCTTCCAGTTAGTCCCGGCCACCGCAGCCGTCGTCGCCGTTGAGGTTTGCGTGGCCACTGCTTCGTCCTGCACCGTCGCCTTGCCCAGGCTCGCCAGCTTTTCTGGCTTGAAATCCGGAATCAACGTTGCCAGCGGCAGGTTCGCCGTTTTCACCGTGGCATTGCCCAAGGCCAGGCTGTACGGCCCTTCGCCCCGGGCGAGGAAGATCACTTGCGTGGCGCGCACCGCATATTTCAGGTCCGGCGCCTGCTCACCCAGACCGCCGCCGCGCTCATCCACGGTCAGCTTGAGTTGCTGCACGGTCTGCCCGGACAGCGGGATTTCGTTCTGCACCACGTCCTGATTGTTCTGGCTCAGGCGATACAGCAAACCGCTGCTCAGTGGCTGCCATGGCAAGTTGCTCTCGCGCCGGCCGGCCAACGTGACCGGCGCCAGACTGTTCGGCTGTTTCAGCTCAACCTGCACCCGCTCGACATTCAGCCCCATCGGCAGCTGCCAGATGTATTCCCCGGATTTGCTGCTGTTGCCGGCCACGCTGGGCGACCACACCAAAGGCAGCGGCAGGTTGCGCGGGTCGCTGCTTTTCAATTGCGCCGACGTCAGGACGGGCGCCGAGCCCGGCGACTCCCACAGCAAGCGCACATAGCGCGCGGTCTGCCCCGGCAGGGTCACTTCGTGCTGTTCGATGCGCTCATCGGAAAAGGTCAGCCGCGCCACCTGGCCCTCGCCCCATGACTGCCAGTGCTGCAGATCGTCGCTGGCCTCGATACTGAAACGCTGGAAACCGTCGCGCTCGCTGGTCCAGTCGAGGATCAACTGCTGCAACGGTGCCTTTATCGCACTGGCATCGAGCAGCCAGCCGCGCAGCACTTCTTCGCCCGCCTCCAGTTGCGAGGACGGTTGCACTTCGACCAGGGTGCCGTTGGTGGTCGACTGGACGCGCACATTCGGCGCGCGCTCGCTGGCGTCGGCGGCGTTGTACAGCGGGAACCATTTGACCTCGTGCAGCTTGCCGTCGTCGCGGGTCTGCGCCGATTCGCGAGCCAAGGCGTAGGCCTGCGCTTCGCCGGCGGCGTTGAACACACGCAGGTCGCTGAGATCGGTCTGGCGCGCCTGCAATTGCGCGCTCAGCGGCAGGTCGAGGCGATACCACGGGCCATTGCCGCTCACCGTCAACGGCACTTGCGTGGCGAAGTCCGCCGGTTTTTCCTGAGCGCCAGCGACTATCACCACGCCCAGCGCCAACCACCCCAGATTCAGCATGCGACTCAAGATGCAACTCCTTCGGTATCCGGCGCGGGTTTGTCCGCCGCCGGTTCGGCCTCGACGCGTTTGGGTGGCAGCGGCGCGAAGTAGCCGACCACCAGCAGCAATACGCCGACACCGATAAACGAGACGATCCGGGCGAGACCGCCACGGTTGCTCAGTTCGACAAAAATCAGTTTGGCCACCACCAGCGCAATCAGCGCCGCGCCGATCAGCCACACTTCGCGGCGATGGCGCAGATGGCCGCCGATCATCAGCCCCAGCGCCATCAACGTCCAGACGATCGACAGGCCGGCCTGCACCAGCATTGACGCGAGCAGTTGATCAAGCTCGAACGGGATGCCGGCCCAGTGATGCGCCGCGCGGGTGACCAGCGCGGTGCAGAAGGCGAACAGCGAAACCCCGGCGATCAGTTGCGTGGCGTGGTCGGCATGATCCTGACGGATCGACAACTGCGCAACGGCGCTGCGCGACCAGACATAAACGCCGAACAGCGCAAACAGCAGCCCCAGCTCCAATGGGTTGAGCAGCGGCACGTAAGGCAACGGCTCGGCATTGCCATCGCTGACACCATTGGCCAGCCAGAACCACGCCAGCATCAACACCGCCAGCGGTGCCGCTGCATATAAGCGGTACTCGCGGGCAAACGCGGCCACCGGCCAAGGCCACGTACGGGGAGCAGCCATCAGCAACAGATAGAGGCTCGGCAGAATCGCCCAACCCAACCAGCGCCAGGCATTGTATTGCTCGGACAACAGCAGCAGGCCGTAACGCAACTCCAGCGCCAGCACGCCAATCAGCAGCCAGCAACCGAGCACATGGGCCACGCTCAATGCGCGCGCCGGCAACATCGACGCCAAGCGGCGCAGGCTGAAGAAGTGCACCGCGAACAGCGCCGGCCACGCCAGCCAGCCGAAGTCGGCGGCCGGGTGGTAGCGCGAATGCCAAGCGCCGAGCAAAACCAGCGCCGCCGCCGGAATCAGTAAGGTGCAGAGCAACCCCAGCGCCGGCCATTTCAAGCGCAGTGACAAAATCGTCCACAGCGCCACACTGATCGCAGCGACCAGCAGCAACAATGTGCCTTGCAGGTTCGGCGAGGCGAAACGCAGGATTTCGCTGACCCACGCCAGCGTCCACCAACCGGCGCCCCAGACCAGCAGCACTTGCGACAAGCGCTGCAAACTCAAGGCATCAAAAGCCGTGGCATGGTTGCCCAATTGCAAGCGCCACGCACCGATCAGCGCGGCCAGCCCCAGCACCAGCGGTGTCCAGAAGCCGCCATGGGCCAATGGTTGCAATCCTTCGCTAGACAACGGCCCGAGCCATTCGGGGCCGGCGAGCAGAAACGCCGCGCCGCCGACCACCTGCAACAGCAGCCCGAAAACGAAACTCAGACGCTGTTGCAGGTACAGGCTCAGCCAGATGATCAGCAAGCCGCTGGCCGCCCACACCGCGCTCGCGGTTTGCCACGGCAGCACGAACAGCACCGCCAGATTGATCAGTACCAGCCCGGCCAGCAGCACCACCGACAAGCCACGCAGCAGGCGCACATCGCCGCGCACCATCTCGTCCCGCGCCGCCAGCAGCATGCCGCCAATCAAGGCCAGACCGATCAAGGACGCACTGAGCAAACCGCTCCAGCCAGCGCTGAACACCGCCGTCGAATCTTCGCCGGCCGTTTGCAGGCGCAGCAGGAACAACGCGCCGCCCAGCAACTGCACGGCGAATGCGGTGAACAGGAATGTGCGTGATTGAATCCGCAAGCCGACAAACAACGTTGCCAAACCGGCCAACGCCCAACTGATCGCCGTGCCCTGGATGAACAGGAACAACGGCGCCAGCAGATACAGGAACGTCAGGCCCAGACACGCCAGCACTGGCAGGCCTTGCCTTTCCCACGGCAATGTCTGCTCGGGCGTAGCCTTGCGCAGTTGGAAGAAACTGAACAGCAGCGCGGCGCCAAGCATCAGCGCGCCCAGCGGTGCGCCGTCGAGCAGGCTGCTCTCGCCGGGCTGCAACTGGCTGAGAAACGCCAGTGCCGAACCCAGTTGCAGCAGTAAGGCAAAGGCCCGGGCAAACGGTCGATGCTGACGCAAGCCAAGCCAGAAAATTCCCGCGCCTTCCACGGCCCACGCCGCAGAAGTCCAGCGCGCATCGAGCCCCAGCGGAATCGCCAGGCTGGCGAAAATCACTCCCAGCGCCAGGCAGGTTTCGCCCAGCAGCATCGCGCGCCCGCCCATCAAAACTTTGGCCAGCGCCATATAGATCATGCCCAGCGCCAACGCACTGAACGCCGCCGCGAATTCGAGGTGCTGGACCAACGCAAACTGCAAACCGAAGCCAATGATCGGCGGGCCGAACAGCAGGGTGCCGTCGACGTAATCACCCTTGCGTGCAGACCATTGCAGCAGCGCCTCGCGATCAGCCTCCGCCGGAGCATCCTGCAGGTCGCGCAATTTGCGCCGGGCGAACAGCAGGCCGATGGCGAGGTACATGAGGAAAAACACAATCAGGAACGGCTCGGTGCTCCACAGCAGTTCCGGCGTGTAGGAACGCAGGCCCCAGGCGAAACCGATACCGAAGGTGCCGACGAAACCGATCAGGTTGAGCAGGCGCCAGGCCTTGAACCAGGCGATGGCGAGAATGCCTGCGTTGAGCAAGGCGAAATAACTGAACAGTGCGACGTGATTGCCTTCCCCGGTAGAAGTCAGAATCGGCGCGGCGAAACCACCGAGTGCCGCCGCTGCGGCCAACCCCAGCGCGTCCTGGGTAATCGCCAGAATGGCCGAGAACACCGTCACCGCGACCAGCAAACCGAGTGCAGCGGACGGATCAAGCAACGGATGCAGACGCATCGCCGCAAACACCGTCAGGTACAACACCGCGATCCCGGTGCCTTGCAGCATCAATGCATAGTTGCTGTTGCGTCGGCGCAACCACCAGCCCAGCGCAAGCAGAGCCAACGCCGCTGCCGCGACGCCGGCGTAACGCAACTCGATCGGCACCACCATGCCTTCGGTGGCGTAACGCAGTAAAAATGCCAGACCGAAAAACAGCAGCACCACACCGACGCGCAGCACTGTATTGCCGCCAAACAGCCAGTTGCGCGCAGCGCTGATGCCGCGTTCGATCAGGTTCGGGCCACGGGGTTCGGCGGGTTTTTGTGGCGGTGCCGCAGGAGCCGGTTCGGCGCGCCAGACATCCGCCGGCAACGGTTGGCTGGTTTCGCGGGCGACGGTGGAGATCGGTTCGACTTCGGGGGGCAGTTCCCAGATCAGTTCAGGGGTCGGGGCAGCCTGCTCAGCCACGTCGACGGGTGCGGCGACTGGCTCGGCTTCAGGTGACGGCGCGGGCGCATGCGAGGGCGAACCCTCCAGCACAAACAGCCGCTGAGCCACGCCTTGCAAGGCTTCGCGCACCTGCTCGAGTTGACGCTGTTGCTCCGCCGCCTGCGAGCCAAGGCGCGCGATGCGCAGCGCCTGGCCGATGACCAGCCCCAGCAGCGCACCCAACAGCGCGCCACTCAACGACTCGTCGAGCAGTCCACCGAGCACCAGCCCGATCAACATGAACATCCATTGCATGGTCGATATCCCTAAGCAGCCCCGGGGCGGGGCGAGTCCGGCGATGGCTTCAGTCTAGGCACAAACCGTGTGGGAGCCAGCCTGCTCGCGAAGGCGGATTGTCAGCCAACATTTCTGTTTAAGTCGACGATCGCTTCGCGAGCAGGCTCGCTCCCACAGGGTACGGCGGTGATTGATGCCTATTAACCGGCGCTCAGTATATCGATCCGGCCCAACAAACGCTGGGCCTTGCGCAGATTTGTCGGGGAAAGTTACTCCAGCGCTTTCCAGATATCCGTGGCGTACTCGCGAATCGTCCGGTCGGAAGAGAACCAGCCCATCCGCGAGGTATTGAGCACCGCCGAACGCCACCAGTTCTGCGAGTCATGCCAGTGCGCGTCGACGCGCTTCTGCGCTTCCCAATAGGAGTCGAAGTCGGCGCAGACCAGGAAGCGGTCATAGTCGATCAACGAGTCGATCAGGCCGGTATAACGCGAGGTATCGTCCGGCGAGAACACACCGCTGCGAATCGCTTGCAGCACATCGTTCAAACGATGGGAGGCGGCGATGTCGGGTACGGCGCTGAACTCGTGGTTCTGTTTACGCGCCTCAACCTGCTGCGCGCTGAGACCAAAGATGAACATGTGCTCGGCACCGATGCGCTCGCACATTTCCACGTTGGCACCGTCGAGGGTGCCGATGGTCAGCGCGCCGTTGAGGCCGAACTTCATGTTACTGGTGCCCGACGCCTCGAAACCGGCGGTGGAAATCTGCTCGGACAAGTCCGCCGCCGGGATGATGCTCTCGGCCAGGCTGACGTTGTAGTTGGGCAGGAACACCACTTTCAGCAGGCCACGCACGGTCGGATCGTTGTTCACCACCCGAGCGATGTCGTTGGTAAGTTTGATGATTAGCTTGGCCTGGTGGTAACTCGCCGCCGCTTTACCGGCGAAGATCTTCACCCGTGGCACCCAGTCGACTTCCGGCTCGGCACGAATCGCCTGATACAACGCCACGGTGTGCATCAGGTTGAGCAACTGACGCTTGTATTCGTGGATACGTTTGACCTGCACGTCGAACATCGCCGCCGGGTTGACCGCGATCCCCAGGCGCTCGTGAATCAGATAGGCCAGCGCCTTCTTGCTGTGCAAACGCTGCTCGGCGAAGGCTTTGCGGAACGCGGTTTTCTCGGCGAACGGCTCGAGTTCGAGCAGGCGCTCTTCAGGGTGATCGAGCAGGTCCGGGCCGAGGGCATCGACCAGCATCGAAGTCAGTTCCGGGTTGGCCTGATACAGCCAGCGGCGGAAGGTGATGCCGTTGGTTTTGTTGTTGATCCGCTCAGGGTAGAGCTTGTGCAGTTCGGCGAATACGGTTTTGCGCATCAGTTGCGTATGCAGACCGGACACGCCGTTGACGCTGTGCGAACCGAGGAACGCGAGGTTGCCCATGCGCACCCGGCGGCCGTTGTCTTCTTCGATCAGCGACACCGCGCGCAACACGTCGAAGTCGTGAATGCCCTTGGCCCGCAGCGAGTCGATGTGCTGCGCGTTGATCAGATAAATGATCTGCATGTGCCGTGGCAGCATGCGTTCCATCAGCCCGACCGGCCAGGTTTCCAGCGCTTCCGGCAGCAGCGTGTGGTTGGTGTATGACAGCGTGTCGACAGTGACTTGCCATGCTGCGTCCCACGCGACGTCGTAGACGTCGACCAGTTGGCGCATCAGCTCGGCCACTGCAATCGAGGGGTGAGTGTCGTTTAGCTGGATCGCCGCGTGATCACCGAGGGTCAGCACCGAGGTGTGCATGTTGCGGTGACGGCGCAGCAGATCCTGCAGCGAAGCGGCGACAAAGAAGTATTCCTGACGCAGGCGCAGTTCTTGCCCGGCTTCGGTGCTGTCGGCCGGATAAAGGACGCGAGAGATACTCTCGGCGCGGGCCACTTCCGCCACGGCGCCCAAGTGGTCACCGGCGTTGAAGCGTTCCAGGTGCAGGTCTTCCATGGCGCGGGCACGCCACAGGCGCAGAGTGTTGACGCTCGCTCCGCGCCAGCCGACCACCGGCGTGTCATAAGCAATGGCGCGCACGGTTTCCGCCGGCGACCAGACCTGACGAGTCTTGCCGGAGGCATCGGTGACGGTTTCGACGCTGCCGCCGAAGCCGATCGGGTAGGCCACTTCCGGCCGTTCGAATTCCCAAGGGTTGCCGAAATCCAGCCAGTGTTCGGTCTGCTCCTGTTGCCAGCCATCGACAATCGCCTGACGGAACAAGCCGTGTTCATAACGAATGCCATAGCCATGGCCGGCGATGCCGAGGGTCGACATGCTCTCCATGAAACACGCCGCGAGACGACCGAGGCCGCCGTTGCCGAGCGCCGCGTCGGGCTCCAGCAGACGAATGCGTTCCAGATCGACGCCCAGTTCGGTCAGCGCTTCACGGGCGACGTCGAGCAGGCCGAGGTTGCTCAGGCTGTCGTAGAGCAAACGGCCGATGAGAAATTCCAGCGAGAGGTAATAAACGCGCTTCTGGCCTTTGCGATAGATCTGTCGGGTGTGGTCCATCCAGTGTTCGACCATGTGATCACGCGCAGCCAGGGCGATGGCTTCGAACCAGTCATGGTCGAAGGCGTGATCGGGGTCTTTGCCCACGGCGTAGGTGAGTTTGGTCAGGACGGCGTCGCGGAATGCGGCCACCTCTGCTTCGCGAACTAGTGGTTCTTGAGTCATCAACAGGACCTCGAGCGAGCGGGAATTTTCTGAGCCTAGACGGTCTGACCGGCGCTAACGGCTCTGGTTCGGCAGTATTTGCCCGGACTGTGCGCCAGTGCGACATAACCCTGGCGGATGAGCCAATGAATGCAGGGGCCGTGCCGTCCTGTCGGGCAAAATGCGGCCGCTGCGAAAATATCCGGCGAAAGGTTGTTCAAAATTCCACCGCTCCCGGTATGATCGCGCGCCCTGATGCATACACGCCTGGTAACTCCCGATGATGAAGCCCAACCTGATCGCCGCCGCCGAGATTGATCGTCTCGATACGTGGGCCAAATATTCGGCACCGATGTGCGGCTCGTGCATGTCCAGCTGCTGCACGCTGCCCGTCGAAGTGAAGATCAAGGATCTGGTGCGCATCGGTGTGGTCGACGAGTTCGAACTGGGCGATCCGCCAAAGAACATCGCCAAGCGCCTGCAAAAGGAAGGTCTGGTCGAGCGCTTCAATCAGAAGTCGGGAATCTTCACCCTGCAGCGCATGAGCAACAACGACTGCTATTACCTGGATCGTAAAACCCGCCTGTGCACCATTTATGACAAGCGCCCGGACACCTGCCGCAACCACCCGAAGATCGGCCCGCGGCCGGGGTATTGCGCTTATAAGCCGAAAGAAGTCGAGCGGGTGCAGAATTTCCGGGCCATCGACAAATTTTGATCGCGCCTGATCGTTCCCACGCTCTGCGTGGGAATGCAGCCCGGGACGCTCCGCGTCACTCCTGAAGCCGAACGCGGAGCGTCCGTTGAGGCATTCCCACGCAGAGCGTAGGAACGATCAATACGCCCACAAAACCCTGTGGGAGCTGGCTTGCCAGCGATGAGGCCAGCACAAAGATCGCCTAAACCCCAGACAAACAAAAACGCCCCCGGTCTCGCGACCGGGGGCGTTTTTTATTCCAGGGCTGAATTACGCCTTGGCTTTCTTCGCAGCGCGGGTACGCTCGCTTTCGTCGAGGATCTTCTTGCGAAGACGGATCGACTTAGGCGTAACTTCGCACAGCTCGTCTTCCTGGATGTATTCCAGAGCCTGTTCCAGGGTGAAGCGAACAGGTGGGACCAGAGCGATGGTTTCGTCTTTACCCGAAGCACGCATGTTGTCGAGCTTCTTGCCTTTGGTTGGGTTGACACCCAGGTCGTTGTCGCGGCTGTTCTGACCAACGATCTGACCGTTGTAGATCTCCTGGCCGTGTTCTACGAACAGCTTGCCACGAGCCTGCAGGGTTTCCAGCGAGTAGGTCAGAGCCTTGCCGGTTTCAACCGAAACCAGAACGCCGTTCTGACGGCCGGACATGTGGCCCGACTTCACTGGAGCGTAACGGTCGAAGATCGAGGTCAGGATGCCAGCACCGTTGGTCAGGGTCAGGAACTGGTTACGGAAACCGATCAGACCGCGAGCAGGGATGTTGTATTCCAGACGAACACGGCCCTTGCCATCCGGCACCATGTTGCTCAGGTCGCCCTTACGCAGACCCATCTCTTCCATGACCTTGCCCTGGGATTCTTCAGGGATGTCGATGGTGACGTTTTCGAACGGTTCCTGCTTCACGCCGTCAACTTCACGGATGATCACTTCAGGACGGCCCAGGGCCAGCTCGAAGCCTTCGCGACGCATGGTTTCGATCAGTACCGAGAGGTGCAGCTCACCACGGCCGGAAACCTTGAACTTGTCAGCCGAGTCGCCTTCTTCAACGCGCAGTGCAACGTTGTACAGCAGCTCTTTGTCCAGACGATCCTTGATGTTACGGGAGGTCACGAACTTGCCTTCTTTACCGCAGAATGGCGAGTCGTTTACCTGGAAGGTCATGGAAACGGTTGGCTCGTCAACGGTCAGCGGCTTCATCGCCTCGACGGTGTTGATGTCGCACAGAGTGTCGGAGATGAACAGCTCGTCGAAGCCGCTGATGCAGACGATGTCGCCGGCTGCTGCTTCGTCAACGTCGATGCGGTGCAGACCGTGGTGACCCATCAGCTTCAGGATACGACCGTTGCGACGCTTGCCGTCGGCGCTGATAGCGACAACCGGGGTGTTCGGCTTGACGCGACCGCGAGCGATACGGCCAACACCGATAACACCCAGGAAGCTGTTGTAGTCCAGAGCGGAGATCTGCATCTGGAACGGACCGTCACGGTCAACGGCCGGAGGCGGAACGTGGTCGACTACCGCCTGGTACAGCGGAGTCATATCTTCCGCCATGGCGGTGTGGTCCAGACCGGCAATACCGTTCAGGGCCGAAGCGTAAACAACCTGGAAGTCCAGTTGTTCTTCGGTCGCACCGAGGTTGTCGAACAGGTCGAAGATCTGGTCCAGAACCCAGTCCGGACGTGCGCCTGGACGGTCAACCTTGTTGATCACCACGATTGGACGCAGGCCGGCTTCGAAAGCCTTCTTGGTCACGAAACGGGTTTGCGGCATAGGGCCGTCTTGAGCGTCAACCAGCAGCAGAACGGAGTCGACCATCGACATTACGCGTTCAACTTCGCCGCCGAAGTCGGCGTGGCCCGGGGTGTCCACGATGTTGATGTGGTAGCCGTTCCAGTTGATGGCGGTGTTCTTCGCCAGAATGGTAATACCGCGCTCTTTTTCCTGGTCGTTGGAGTCCATCACGCGCTCGTCGTTGAGCTCGTTGCGCTCCAGGGTGCCGGATTGACGCAGGAGTTTGTCTACCAGGGTGGTTTTACCGTGGTCAACGTGGGCAATGATGGCGATGTTGCGTAGATTTTCGATCACTTGTGTATCTCGATCAGAGGATTCGGTTTGCTGACAAGTCATGGCAGCGATTAGCAGTAGTGTCCGGCATGGCCGTTACAGCTTGACGGCGGTGTCGGGGGGCCGGTGACGCAGGCCACAGGCAAACAGCCCCGGGCACTTAGCTCGGTCGATAAACGCGCACATTGGCATGCCCCTCACTGAGCAAATGGTGGGCATGCAGGCGACTCATCACGCCTTTGTCGCAATACAGCAGGTACTGGCGAGTAGGGTCCAGTTCCTTGAAACGTGCGTTCACTGCATAGAACGGCATCGTCTGTACCTCTATGCCGGCGAGCTCCAGCGGGTCATCCTCGGCGGCATCCGGGTGGCGGATGTCGATCACGATCTGACCGGCCAGCGCTTCGCTGACTTCTTCAATTTGCAAATCCTGGCCCAACTCGTCGATTACCCGATCGATCGGCACCAGTTTGGCGTTGGCGAGCGCACGCTCGAGTACCGCCATGTCGAATTCTTTCTCTTCGTGCTCAACCCGGCCACGCTTGGCGGCAGTCTTGGGGTTGACCGAAATCACGCCGCAATATTCCGGCATGTGCCGGGCGAAATCGGCGGTGCCGATCTCGTTGGCGGTGTCGATGATGTCCTGCTTGTGCGCGACGATCAGCGGCCGCAGCACCAGCTTGTCGGTCACGCAGTCGATCACCGACAGGTTCGGCAGCGTCTGGCTCGACACCTGGGAGATCGCTTCACCGGTCACCAGTGCATCGATGTGCAGGCGTTCGGCGATCTCGGACGAGGCGCGCAACATCATACGCTTCAAAACCACGCCCATATGACTGTTATCGACTTTGCCGAGAATTTCGCCCAGCACTTCCTCGAACGGCACACTGACAAATAGCACGCGTTGCGAGCTGCCGTACTTCTTCCAGATGAAGTGCGCGACTTCCATCACGCCCAATTCGTGGGCACGCCCGCCGAGATTGAAGAAGCAGAAGTGCGCCATCAGGCCGCGACGCATGATCTGGTAAGCCGCCACGGTCGAATCAAAGCCGCCGGACATCAATACCAGCGTCTGCTCCAACGCGCCGAGCGGGTAGCCGCCG
The DNA here is from genome assembly GCF_004307585.1 of Pseudomonas sp. Sample_20. Lineage (NCBI taxonomy): Bacteria > Pseudomonadati > Pseudomonadota > Gammaproteobacteria > Pseudomonadales > Pseudomonadaceae > Pseudomonas > Pseudomonas sp. Sample_20. The sequence goes on from NZ_RCOA01000060.1 coordinate 21,567, forward strand.
ATGCCGTTGTGCTGGCTGTGAATCACGAACAACCGTTTGTCGCGAACTTCGATACGGACTTCGATTTGCGGTGCTTTAAGGTCGATTCCGGCCGCACCGCACTCACGACGCAGCTTGCTGCCGACGTATTTTTCCACGTCCATCGAGCTGAAGGCATGCTTGCCTGCGCGCTTGCAGCGCACCGAGAAAATCTTCCCGGCCAGTGCATCGCCGTAGTGCTGTTTGCATTTTTCGGTGATGTCGTCGAAATCGCCCAGCGGGTACTCGTCGATCTGCAGGAAGTGCGCGATCCCCGGCATGCAGGTCAGGCGCTCGCCCATCTCTTTCAAGGCTTTGGGGTCGGTAACGCGGGTTTCCAGCTCGAGATTGTCCCACACGCCGTTCACCACCACGGCCGGGTCCAGGTCACGGAGCACGGTGCGGATGTTCTTGGCCAACTGGCGGATGAATTTCGTCCGGACAGGTCGGCTTTTGATGGTGATCTCGGGGAAGACTTTTACGATTAGTTTCATGAAAACAGCGCGCGAACGGCCAGCCGAAAAAGGGGGGCGCGGATTATAGCGGAAATTGCTCAAGGTTTAACCAGTTAATGTGCAGAAGGTTTTGCTTGCACCAAAACAGGTCATTTCTGAATTTAAACGCAACATTAAGGGGCGGGATTTGTCGATTCAGTACCTCGCACGCCTTAATAAGCGTGAATTTGGGGCAAAAAACCCATGCTGGGGCACTGGCATGCAATTTGCTCCCTTGTGAGGCAGGTTGCCTTGGCAGAGTATTCGCGCCGGCATCACCATTATTAAGGGCATCCACTACCCGCCCTAATTCACCCGGAGGACACTATGTCGAAGTCGGTTCAACTCATCAAAGATCATGACGTCAAGTGGATTGATCTGCGCTTCACGGACACCAAAGGCACTCAGCACCACGTGACCATGCCGGCTCGCGATGCGCTGGATGACGACTTCTTCGAAGTCGGCAAGATGTTCGACGGTTCCTCCATCTCCGGCTGGAAAGGCATCGAAGCCTCCGACATGATCCTGATGCCGGTCGATGAAACTGCCGTACTCGATCCGTTCACCGAAGACCCAACCCTGATTCTGGTGTGCGACATCATCGAGCCTTCGAGCATGCAGGGCTACGATCGCGACCCACGTGCGATCGCCAAGCGCGCCGAAGAGCACCTGAAAGCTACCGGTATCGGTGACACCGTATTCGCCGGTCCAGAGCCTGAGTTCTTCATCTTTGACTCGGTGAAATTCAAGTCGGACATCTCCGGCTCGATGTTCAAGATCTACTCCGAACAAGGTTCGTGGATGTCCGACCAGGACATCGAAGGCGGCAACAAGGGTCACCGTCCAGGCGTGAAAGGCGGCTACTTCCCGGTTCCACCGTTCGACCACGACCACGAAATCCGTACTGCCATGTGCAACGCACTGGAAGAAATGGGTCAGTCGGTTGAAGTTCACCACCACGAAGTGGCGACTGCCGGCCAGAACGAAATCGGCGTCAAGTTCAACACCCTGGTCAAGAAAGCTGACGAAGTTCAGACCCTGAAATACGTTGTGCACAACGTTGCTGACGCTTACGGCCGCACCGCGACCTTCATGCCGAAGCCACTGTACGGCGACAACGGTTCGGGCATGCACGTACACATGTCGATCTGGAAAGACGGCAAGAACACCTTCGCAGGTGAAGGCTATGCCGGCCTGTCCGATACCGCTCTGTACTTCATCGGCGGCATCATCAAGCACGGTAAGGCTCTGAACGGCTTCACCAACCCGGCGACCAACTCCTACAAGCGTCTGGTGCCAGGCTTCGAAGCGCCGGTAATGCTGGCCTACTCGGCGCGCAACCGTTCCGCTTCGATCCGTATTCCTTACGTGTCGAGCCCGAAAGCCCGCCGTATCGAAGCACGCTTCCCGGATCCGGCTGCCAACCCGTACCTGGCTTTCGCAGCGCTGCTGATGGCCGGTCTGGACGGTATCCAGAACAAGATCCACCCAGGCGATGCTGCCGACAAGAACCTGTACGACCTGCCGCCTGAAGAGGCGAAAGAGATTCCACAGGTTTGCGGCAGCCTGAAAGAAGCCCTGGAAGAGCTGGACAAGGGCCGCGCGTTCCTGACCAAGGGCGGCGTGTTCTCCGACGACTTCATCGATGCTTACATCGCGCTGAAATCGGAAGAAGAAATCAAGGTTCGCACCTTCGTGCACCCACTGGAATATGAGCTGTACTACAGCTGCTGATCCGGTAGCGCTGCGTAAAGTGGCGTGACAAAAGAGGCCTCCTTCGGGAGGCCTTTTTTATTGCCCGGCGCAGTTCATTTACCCTGCGGGAGCGAGCCTGCTCGCGAAAGCGGTGGGTCATTGATCGTTCCCACGCTCCGCATGGGAACGATCCGTGTTTTGGCTACCAGTCTTTTCAATTCCAGTTATTAACGGTTTTGGCCAACCGCCGCACCTGACCTATGCTGCTACCCATCGTTTCCAACCCCGGTCGATTTCATGGGTCGCACGTTTCTCTACATTCTGCTGCTGATCGCCCTGCCCGCCGCCGCGCAGATCTACAAGTACACCGACGCCAACGGCAACACGGCGTACAGCAATCAGCCGCCGGACGGCGTGCAGGCGCAACCGGTCGAGCTGCCGCCGCTCAATCGGGTCGAGCCACGAGCGCCGAGCGCGCCGCAATCACCCAGCCCCGAAGCACCGCAACCAGCGCGCAACGCCTATGAAATCCTCGAACTCGCCGGTCTGCCCACTGACGAGGCCCTGCGCGCCAATAACGGCACCTTTACGGTCAATGTCCTGATCAAACCGCGCCTGCAACCGCCGCATCAATTAAGGCTGCTACTCGACGACCGGCCCTATGGCCAGCCGAGCAACGTGCCGGTTCTGCAACTGGTCAACATCGATCGCGGCGAGCATCGCCTGGCCGTGCAAGTGATCGACGGCCAAAGCGTCGTTCAGCAGAGCCCGCCAGCCGTCTTCACCGTGCAACGGGTGCATAGACCATGATCCGCGCGGGGCTGGCACTCATTCTGGCGCTGATGTCGACGTACACCTTGGCGGAGGTCTTTACCTATGTCGACGCGCAGGGCAACCGCGTCTATACCGACCAGCCACGCGCCAACGCCAAGCGAGTGCCGATCGCGACGAGCAATCGCATGGCGGTCCCTGCCAACACCGCAGCGCCGATCACCACAGCGAAAAAATCCGCCGAACCAACGCCCTTTCGCTACGACATGCTGCGCATTCTGATCCCGGAGCCCGATGCTACTTTGCGCAACAGCGCCGGCGAGCTGATCGTCAGCGTCACCAGCGAGCCCGGCCTGCAAAGCGGCCATCGTTATCGCTTGCTGCTGGATGGCAAGGCCACTGGCGAGCCCGGCGTCAGCCCGGTATTTGCGCTGAGCAATATCGATCGCGGCAGCCACAGCCTTTCGATCGAAATCCTCGACGCCGCCGGGCGTACCGTGGAACGCACCGCCAATCAGCCGTTCCACATGCTGCGCATTTCCCTGGCGCAGAAACGTCAGGTCAAACCCTGTGTCGCCGACGATTACGGCGTGCGCCCGGAATGTCCGCTCAAGGACAAACCTGAAGAGCCGAAAAATCCATTCCTGCGCTTCTTTTAACCCCACCAGCCGCGCGCACTCTATTGGTGCACTAAACTGCATCTCGCCCACAACCCAACCCATTTTGGTTCGAAACTTCCCGTTTGAGCTGGCTTCGTGCCATACAAACGCGCGTCAAACGCCTGTTTCAGGGCTCAAACGCTTCTTTTCGGAGCCTTGGTTTGGTTTTTGCATTTTCCCGACATCAGCGCTTTGTTCTCGCGCACGCCTTGCTCCAAAAGGGGTCCAGATGACCATAAGCGACGCTATTCACCGTTTGCTGCTCGACAACCTGACCACGGCGACCATCCTGCTCGACGCCGAGCTGCGCTTGGAGTACATGAACCCGGCGGCGGAAATGCTGTTGGCGGTCAGCGGTCAGCGCAGTCACGGCCAGTTCATCAGCGAGCTGTTCACCGAATCCCCCGAGGCGCTCAATTCCCTGCGTCAGGCGGTGGAGCAGGCGCACCCTTTCACCAAGCGTGAAGCGATGCTCACCGCCCTCACCGGCCAGACGCTGACCGTGGATTATGCGGTCACGCCAATCCTCAGCAACGGCGAGACTTTGCTTTTGCTTGAAGTGCACCCGCGTGATCGCCTGTTGCGGATCACCAAGGAAGAGGCCCAGCTGTCCAAGCAGGAAACCAGCAAGATGCTGGTGCGCGGCCTCGCCCACGAGATCAAGAACCCCCTCGGCGGCATCCGTGGCGCGGCGCAATTGCTCGCCCGCGAGCTACCGGAAGACAGCCTGCGCGATTACACCAATGTGATCATCGAAGAGGCCGACCGCCTGCGCAACCTGGTCGATCGCATGCTCGGCTCGAACAAACTGCCGTCGCTGGCCATGTGCAACGTCCACGAAGTGCTCGAACGCGTCTGCCATCTGGTCGAGGCCGAAAGCCAGGGCTGCATCACCCTGGTGCGTGATTACGACCCGAGCATTCCCGACGTCCTGATCGACCGCGAGCAAATGATTCAGGCGGTGCTGAACATCGTGCGCAACGCGATGCAGGCCATCAGCAGCCAGAACGAGCTGCGTCTGGGCCGCATCAGCCTGCGCACCCGCGCCATGCGCCAGTTCACCATCGGCCACATCCGCCATCGTCTGGTGACCAAGATCGAGATCATCGACAACGGCCCGGGCATCCCGGCGGAACTGCAGGAAACCATTTTCTTTCCCATGGTCAGCGGCCGCCCGGACGGTACCGGGCTGGGCCTGGCCATTACCCAGAACATCATCAGTCAGCACCAGGGCCTGATCGAGTGTGAGAGCCATCCAGGCCACACCACCTTCTCGATCTTCCTGCCACTGGAACAAGGAGCCACATCGACATGAGCCGTAGTGAAACCGTGTGGATCGTCGATGACGACCGTTCTATCCGTTGGGTCCTGGAAAAGGCCTTGCAGCAGGAAGGCATGACCACCCAGAGCTTCGACAGCGCCGATGGCGTGATGAGTCGTCTGGCCCGGCAGCAGCCGGACGTGATCATCTCCGATATCCGCATGCCGGGCGCCAGTGGCCTGGATCTGCTGGCGCGGATTCGCGAACAGCACCCACGGCTGCCGGTCATCATCATGACCGCTCACTCCGATCTGGACAGCGCTGTCGCCTCCTATCAGGGCGGTGCTTTCGAGTACCTGCCCAAGCCTTTCGACGTCGATGAGGCGGTATCGCTGGTCAAACGCGCCAACCAGCATGCCCAGGAACAGCAAGGCCTGGAGGTTGTGCCAGCCCTGACCCGCACCCCGGAAATCATCGGCGAAGCGCCGGCGATGCAGGAAGTGTTTCGCGCCATCGGGCGCCTGAGCCACTCCAACATCACCGTGCTGATCAACGGCGAATCCGGTACCGGTAAAGAACTGGTCGCCCACGCCCTGCACCGCCACAGCCCACGCGCGGCTTCGCCGTTCATTGCCCTGAACATGGCGGCGATTCCCAAGGATCTGATGGAATCGGAACTGTTCGGCCACGAGAAAGGCGCGTTCACCGGCGCGGCAAACCTGCGTCGCGGTCGCTTTGAACAAGCGGACGGCGGCACGCTGTTCCTCGATGAAATCGGCGACATGCCGGCGGACACCCAGACTCGCCTGCTACGCGTGCTGGCCGATGGCGAGTTCTATCGCGTCGGCGGCCATGTGCCGGTCAAGGTCGATGTACGCATCATCGCCGCGACCCACCAGAATCTGGAAACTCTCGTTCACGCCGGCAAATTCCGTGAGGACTTGTTCCACCGCCTCAACGTGATCCGCATCCACATCCCGCGCCTGTCGGATCGTCGCGAAGACATCCCGACCCTGGCCCGGCACTTCCTCAGCCGCGCCGCGCAGGAACTGGCGGTCGAGCCGAAGCTGCTGAAAAGCGAAACCGAGGAATACCTGAAAAACCTGCCGTGGCCGGGCAACGTGCGCCAGCTGGAGAACACCTGCCGCTGGATCACCGTCATGGCCTCCGGCCGTGAAGTGCACATCAGTGACTTGCCACCGGAACTGCTCAACCTGCCGCAGGATTCGGCGCCAGTGACCAACTGGGAACAGGCCCTGCGCCAGTGGGCCGATCAGGCCCTGGCCCGTGGCCAGTCGAGCCTGCTCGACAGCGCAGTGCCGGCGTTCGAGCGGATCATGATCGAGACTGCTTTGAAGCACACCGCAGGACGTCGGCGTGATGCGGCGGTGCTGCTGGGTTGGGGGCGCAATACCCTGACGCGCAAGATCAAGGAACTGGGGATGAAGGTTGATGGTGGGGATGATGATGAGGGGGAAGAGGGTTAAGTCTCCGGTTCTCCGTTGAACCCATTCGCGAGCAGGCTCGCTCCCACAATTGAAATACGCTCCTCTGTGGGAGCGAGCCTGCACCGGGCGGCGTTCCGACGAAGCTTTTTGCGCCAGCATGCACCGCATCAATGCACGATGACCCGGGATCGCGCAGAGCCCGATGCTCATCGCCCAGTTGCAAAGTGCTGAAAATTCCAGACTTCAAATAAGCGAAAGCCCCGTATTCCGGGGCTTTCGCGTTCCCAAAGCGTTTTTTGTTTCAGCAAATTTAAACCTGGCACGCACCCTGCAATACCTATCTCAGGTGATTCGTTTCACCACCCGTTTCGGGGACCTTGGTACAGGCAGGCCGGGGATTCCCCTCTTTACACCGGGCTCACAGCACAAAGCGGCGAGCCTACCCTTTTGGGATCCTTGGTACAGGCAGGCCGGGGGTTCCCTCTTTACACCGGGCTGACGCCGCAAGCGAAGCCCATGCTTTTGGGAACCCTGATACAGGCAGGTCAGGGATTCCCGCTTTTACACCGCAATGCGTTCTGCGCCTATTCGAACTTGGGACGCTTGGGCAGAGGGTGCAGCGGTTGATTCTGTCGCCCTGCGTCATAGCTGCGGATTTCACTCTCCAGCCGGTCCAGCATCCTCCCGGGACTCGTTTCCGTATGAAGAATGGCGTCGAGCCTGGCCCGCTCGGTGACGTCGGCCCTGTCATACATTTCCAGAAACCACCACACGCGCCGCTGCAGCAGCGGGCGTTCGACGTGAAACTCGGGCGTTCGACTCAGCCGACGAAGAATGCCGGTCACTGCCAGTGGCATTGCGGCGTTATGCCTGTCCCACAGCGCTTGTTTTTCCGCTATCTGGTCCTGTGGCACATTGCGTAGCCAGAGATCGGCAGACCCATCGCTGCTTTCCTGCCCAAGCCAGATATCGGTGCCTGTCTCGGCACGTGCTCGTATCAACCGCCGTAGCGAGGCCGGGTCCGTGATCGGATTGCCGATGAGATTGAAGCCCGCTCTGAGCTCCACGGATTCGGGAATCGACCTGATGTGATTGTCCGCAAGATTCAATTCTTTTGCGGGAATCCTGTCGGTAATGCCCTCGGGAAATCTTTGCAATCGTGTATTGGAAAGATCCAGCTCCTGCAGTGCGGTCATGTTTTCGAGTGAAAGGCTGTCCGCAAGCGGATTGCCCCCCAGTCTCAACACTTCAAGCTTCGACGCCACGTCGATGGCTTCAAGACCGGAAGGCAGCAGGTGTATTCCGGTGCGGCTCAGATCCAGCACTCGCAGTTCAGTCATCCCTCTGAGGTCAGCTGCCACTTGCAAAAAGGTGACTTGCTCCTGATGCCGCATCTGCATGTCCAGGCTGTTCACCGGGGCCTCGAACGTGTTGCAAAGCCATAGCTCATGTAGCTTGGCAAGGCCTCGTACGGAAAAGTCAGACGTCAATTCACAGTCCTGCAAGTGCAGCCTTTGCAGACGCGGGAATCTTTTCAATTGCTCGGCAAAGCGCGAATCCAGACTGAATTTTGAATGCACCCAATTAATCACGTCCCATCCTTGAAACCGGCCTTGCACTCCGATTTCCTGACTGGTAATCGTCAGACTTTCAAGGTTGGGAAATTGTGCGCAAAACACGTCTGGGTCCAGCCGGCCACGGCCTCTTAAAGTCAGAGAAACCACTGAGCCGAACTTCAAGGAAAGCGGCTTTGCAACTGGCCAAATCGTCAGATCGATTTCCAGCTTGAAGCCCACGAGCCGCCCATCACGGTAGACGCGCTGCTCGGGCTGGCCTTGCCATCGGTACAACTGGCGAAACGTCGCCCACATATTTCGCGCCTCATGAAACTCGTTGTCCGATGAAATGGAACCTCGACTGATCGGCAGGTCAAAACGCGTCGAGTCCAATAGCGCAAGCCCAAGCTGGATATGCTTGAGCTCAAGCTCTGCCACGTCCTTGTCATCAAACCGGGCGATGAAGGCATCCGCGTCCTCGTCGGTCGCGTCGGGAAGGTAGGTGCGGATCTGTTCCCGGGTAGTTGGCTCCGCGACTTCACGCGCATACCAAAGTCCGCTGTCCACATCGCGCAGCATCACCGGGCCGGAAGGGAGCAACTCGCTTGGACGCCGGGCTCGGTACAAACCCGTCGCAGGATCCACGGCGACAGGCACCAGGTCACCGTTGGCCAGGTCTGCGTAGGTTCGCCGACTGATCACCCGCAAACCTTCGCTGTTGACCTGTGGAAGTATCGCTCGGGCGTTGGTGACGTAATTGTCCAGCGAAGGCTGAGTGGCGGTAGGGCCAATACCCTCCGCGATTGCGCGAACTACAACGGCCGCGGCGGGGGGCACGGCATCCAGGGTGGCGTCGGTGGATGATCCGGCGCGCGGCAGCAAATGGTGCTGAGCAATATCCACATCGACGCCTGTGCGACCCAAGTGGCCGGGAAGCGAAGTGTCCACGTCCGCAGACCGATGCGGGCTGCCCGAGGCGTCCACGTGGGTACCGCCACCGCGAGGGGGTTTGACTGGCATATTTTCATCCTTGAAAAAGACGCCCCCTGCATTCCTGCAAGGGGACGACGGGTTTCGGCATCCTGCCGTTTGAAGGGGCAAACGATAGCGTGCACGAGCACGTGCTGGAGATGGGAAAGGGAGACGGCCGCAGTGGGAAACGACCTCAAACAGTGTCGGAGCGCGCCCCAGTGATGAGGACTTGCCCCTAGGGCTCGCTCAAGCGGATCTCCAGCCGCCAGCGATCATCGACCTCGCTGCCGACCCAGTCGCCCTGCAACGGGCGCGCTGCCAGCACCGTCAGCAATAACCCTCCATCGCTTTTGCGCGTGCGCCAGTTGACGTCCTTGCCGTTGAGCCTGAGCTGGCCCTTCTGCGGCCGACCTTCGGCCTGAAACAGCAGCGCGACGGTGCCGTCGATAATCTCGCCGTGCAGCTTCGGCTCATTGTTGAACCACACCACCAGGCCGCCATCGGTCACCTCGACCTGCTCCAGCACGCTCGGATCCGGCGTGGTCAGCCGGCCGATCATCAAGCCGATCATCAAGCCGACAATCGCCAGCGAGCCGATGACTCGCGGGAATAGTTTCGAACGGTTGTCCACAGGCGGCGTAGAATGCCGCTCATCTTTACCTTCGGAGCCGTGCATGTTTCACGTCATCCTTTTTCAACCAGAAATTCCGCCGAACACCGGCAACGTTATCAGGCTGTGCGCCAACAGCGGCTGCCACCTGCATTTGATCGAACCACTGGGTTTCGAGATGGACGACAAGCGCCTGCGCCGTGCCGGTCTCGACTACCACGAATATGCCACGTTGCAGCGTCACGCTGACTTGGCCAGTTGTCTGGAAAGTCTGGGCAACCCCCGCGTGTTCGCCTTCACCACCAAGGGTTCGCGGCCGTTCCATGATGCCGCGTTCGTGCCCGGCGATGCGTTTCTGTTCGGCCCGGAAAGCCGTGGCCTGCCAGCGGACGTGCTCGACGCCCTGCCCGCCGAACAGCGCCTGCGCCTGCCGATGCGCGAAGGCTGCCGCAGCCTGAACCTGTCCAACACCGTGGCGGTCGCCGTGTACGAAGCGTGGCGGCAGAACGACTTCAAATAACGCCGCAAAACAAATGTGGGAGCGAGCCTGCTCGCGATTACGGAGTGTCAGTCAACATTGATGTGTCTGACAGACCGCTTTCGCGAGCAGGCTCGCTCCCACATGGGGTATTGCTGAACCGTCTTACTGAACGGTCGGGGTCTCGCCGCTTTCCTGCATGCGCTGCAGCTCTTGCGCGTACAGGGCGTCGAAGTTCACCGGGGCCAGCATCAGCGCCGGGAACGAACCGCGGGTGACCAGGCTGTCCAGGGTTTCGCGGGCGTACGGGAACAGGATGTTCGGGCAGAATGCACCGAGGGTGTGGCTCATCGAAGCCGCGTCCAGATTCTTGATCAGGAAGATACCGGCCTGTTGCACTTCAGCGATGAAGGCCACTTCTTCACCGTTTTTCACGGTGACGGAAAGAGTCAGCACCACTTCGTAGAAATCGCCTTCCAGCGCTTTCTGGCGAGTGTTCAGATCCAGACCGACCGCCGGATCCCACTGCTGGCGGAAGATCGCCGGGCTTTTCGGGGCTTCGAAGGACAGGTCGCGTACGTAGATGCGCTGCAAGGAAAATTGCGGTGCGGTTTCTTCTTCGCTGGCTGCAGTGTTCTGTTGGTCAGTCATCTCAGATCCTTATCGATCTTGGGTCTTTTAGGGAGTGCTGTACGTGGGTGCAGCCGTTCAGCCCTTGAGCAGCGCGTCGAGTTTGCCGGCGCGTTCCAGGGCGTATAAATCATCGCAACCGCCGATGTGCTTTGCGCCGATCCAGATCTGCGGCACGGACGTGCGCCCGGCCTTTTTGGTCATTTCGGCACGCAGCTGCGGCTTGCCATCGACCTTGATCTCTTCGAAGGCCACGCCTTTGCTGGCGAGCAGATGCTTGGCGCGCGAGCAGTAAGGGCAGTAATCGCTGGAGTAGACGATGACTTCGCTCATGTCATTTCACCAGCGGCAGGTTGTCGCCTTTCCAGCTGGAAATCCCGCCGGACAGCTTGGCGGCGGTGAAGCCGGACTTCATCAGCTCGCGGGCGTGAGTACCGGCGGTCTGACCGAGGGCGTCGACCAGAATGATGGTCTTGGCCTTGTGTTTTTCCAGCTCGCCGACGCGGGCGGCCAGTTTGTCTTGCGGGATGTTCACCGCGCCGACGATGTGGCCAGCGGCATAATCCTTGGCCGGACGGATGTCCACCACCACGCCTGCGTCTTTATTGACCAGTGCGGTCAGCTCGCCGGTGCTCAGGCTCTTGCCGCCGCCCTGCATCGTGTGCGCCAGCAACAGAGCCAGAAGTACGACGAAGATACCGACAAGAATGTAGTGGTTAGTGGCAAATTCAATCAGGTGAGCAACCATCGAAGGAGGTTCCAGGGCGTTAAAATGTCGGCCAGTATACACAGCCACTATGGTCGGCCAAACCCCGTCCGGCGGTGACGCGGTCGGAACTTCGCTTTAAACTCCAACTCCGTTTTCCATCGCCCTCTTCTTTATCAGCCACGAGTGGATTCCATGACGACTACGCCCAAACCTTTGGTCCTGATGATTCTCGACGGCTTCGGTCACAGCGACAGCCCCGAATCCAATGCCGTGTTCGCGGCGAAGAAACCTGTGCTGGATCGTCTGTGGGCCACGGTGCCGAACGGCTTGATTTCGGGCAGCGGCATGGACGTCGGCCTGCCGGACGGCCAGATGGGCAACTCCGAAGTCGGCCACATGAACCTCGGCGCCGGGCGCGTGGTGTATCAGGACTTCACCCGTGTGACCAAAGCGATCCGCGACGGCGAATTCTTCGAAAACCCCACCATCTGCGCCGCTGTGGATAAAGCCGTGGCCGCCGGAAAAGCCGTGCATTTCATGGGCCTGCTGTCCGATGGCGGCGTGCACAGCCACCAGGATCACCTGATCGCCATGGCCGAACTGGCCTTCAAGCGCGGCGCTGAAAAAATCTACCTGCACGCCTTCCTCGATGGCCGCGACACGCCGCCGAAAAGCGCCGCTTCGTCGATCGAACTGCTCGACGCGACTTTCCAGGCCCTCGGCAAAGGCCGGATCGCCAGCATCATCGGCCGCTATTTCGCCATGGACCGTGACAACCGTTGGGATCGCGTCGCCCAGGCCTACAACCTGATCGTCGACGGCAACGGCGAATTCAACGCCGCCACCGCGCAGGAAGGTCTGGAAGCCGCTTACGCCCGTGGCGAGAGCGACGAATTCGTCAAAGCCACTTCCATCGGTGATCCGGTAAAAGTTGAAGACGGCGACGCCGTGGTGTTCATGAACTTCCGTGCCGACCGCGCCCGCGAGCTGACCCGCGTGTTCGTCGAAGACGATTTCAAGGAATTTGCGCGCGCCCGCCAGCCAAAACTGGCCGGTTTCGTCATGCTGACCCAGTACGCCGCAAGCATTCCGGCACCGTCGGCCTTCGCTGCCGGCAGCCTGGAAAACGTTCTTGGTGATTATCTGGCGAAAAACGGCAAGACCCAGCTGCGCATCGCTGAAACCGAAAAATACGCCCACGTGACCTTCTTCTTCTCCGGCGGTCGTGAAGAACCGTTCCCGGGCGAAGAGCGCATCCTGATCCCGTCGCCGAAAGTCGCGACTTATGACTTGCAGCCGGAAATGAGCGCCCCGGAAGTCACTGACCGTATCGTCGACGCCATCGAAAACCAGCGCTACGACGTGATCGTGGTCAACTACGCCAACGGCGACATGGTCGGCCACAGCGGTGTCTTCGACGCGGCGGTCAAGGCGGTCGAGTGCCTCGACACCTGCGTCGGTCGCATCGTCGAGGCGCTGGAAAAGGTCGGCGGCGAAGCACTGATCACCGCTGACCACGGCAACGTCGAGCAAATGGCCGATGAATCCACCGGTCAGGCGCACACCGCGCACACCACCGAGCCGGTGCCGTTCATCTACGTCGGCAAACGCGACCTGAAAGTGCGCGAAGGCGGCGTGCTGGCGGACGTAGCGCCGACCATGCTGATGCTGCTGGGTCTGGAAAAACCGGCGGAGATGACCGGGACTTCGATCCTGGTGTAACGCGAATCCAGAAAACGGCGAAACCTGTTGCAAATGACTTTGTGGCGAGGGGATTTAGCGAACCGTCGCACCGCCCCGCTGGGTGACGCAGCCGCCCTGAAATCGAACACCACGGTGTCTCTGGTACACCGCATGTGCTGGTTTTACGACTGCTGCGCAGCCGAACGGGGATAAATCCCCTCGCCACAGGTCACTCCTGCATTGGTGTGCAGTGTTTTTCTGGCCAGTTATCACACAGCCCCAATTGGGCGTTTTTTTTGCAGCCTCGGGCGGGCATACTAGGCCGTCCCTTACCCTGGTGCCGCCCGCCCCTATGCTTCGCGTCCTGATCGCCCTTGCTCTGACCTGTCTGCTCCAGCCGGCCTTCGCCGACGAGCGCGCGCAAACCCAACAGCAGTTGGACGCCACGCGTCAGGATATCGCCGAGCTGAAAAAACTCTTGGGCAAGCTGCAGGAAGAAAAGTCCGGCGTGCAGAAAGAGCTCAAGGGCACTGAAACCGAGATGGGCAAGCTGCAGAAGCAGGTCGACGCGCTGCAGAAAGAACTGCAGAAAAGCGAATCCGAGCTACAGCGGCTCGATGCAGAGAAAAAAAAACTCCAGAGCGCGCGCACTGAACAGCAGCGACTGATCGCCATTCAGGCCCGAGCGGCGTACCAGAACGGCCGCCAGGAATACCTCAAGCTGCTGCTCAATCAGCAGAACCCCGAGAAGTTCGCCCGCACCCTCACCTATTACGACTACCTGAGCCAGGCACGCCTGGAGCAGTTGAAGAACTTCAACGAAACCCTGCGCCAGTTGGCCAATGTCGAAAAAGACATCGGCCTGCAGCAAGCGCAGTTGCTGGTGCAGAAAAGCGACCTCGACACTCAGCGCGAAGCACTCGAGAAAGTCCGCAAGGAGCGCCAGCAGGTTCTCGCCAGACTCAATGACGACGTCAAGGCCCGCGACCAGAAACTCGCCGCCCGCGAGCAGGATCAGGCAGACCTGTCTAAAGTCCTTAAAACCATTGAAGAAACCCTGGCCCGTCAGGCTCGTGAGGCAGAAGAAGCGCGGCAGAAAGCGCTGATCGCCCAGCAGGAAGCGGAAAAAAAGCGTTTGCGTGAGGCGCAGGCTGATAACAGCGACGCCCCACGAAAACCCGCCAGATCAAGCCCCGGCGCGCTGGTATCGAGCAGCGGCGAAACGTTTGGCGGGCCTTTTGCTGCAACCCGGGGAAAACTTCCGTGGCCGGTTGATGGTCGATTACTCGCGCGCTTCGGTGAAAGCCGTGGCGACGACGCCCGCACCAAGTGGGATGGCGTGATGATCAGCGCTTCCGCCGGCAGCCAGGTGCACGCCGTACACGGTGGGCGCGTGGTGTTTGCCGACTGGCTGCGCGGTGCCGGTTTGCTGGTAATTCTCGATCACGGCAACGGTTTTCTGAGTCTTTACGGCCACAACCAGACGCTGCTCAAGTCGGCGGGTGATGTGGTCAAGGCTGGCGAGTCGATTTCCACTGTCGGTAACAGTGGCGGTCAGGACACGCCAGCGCTGTATTTCGCAATTCGTCAGCAGGGTCACCCGAGTGATCCGGCGCAATGGTGTCGTGCGCAAGGATAAGCGCACCATCTAATTCAGGAGTTCGTTCGACATGCTGCATTTGTCCCGCCTTACCTCGCTGGCCCTGACGATCGCCCTGGTGATCGGCGCGCCTCTGGCGTTCGCCGCGCAACCGGCCCCGACCGTCGCTCCGGCAGGCACTGCCGCGACCGCCAAGGCGCCGTTGCCGCTGGAAGAGCTGCGCACCTTCGCCGAGGTCATGGACCGGATCAAAGCCGCGTACGTCGAACCTGTGGACGACAAGACCCTGCTGGAAAACGCGATCAAGGGCATGCTCAGCAACCTCGATCCGCATTCGGCCTACCTTGGCCCGGAAGACTTCACCGAATTGCAGGAAAGCACCAGCGGTGAATTCGGCGGCCTGGGCATCGAAGTCGGCGCCGAAGACGGCTTCATCAAGGTTGTCTCGCCGATCGACGACACCCCGGCGTCGAAGGCCGGCATTCAGGCTGGCGACTTCATCGTCAAGATCAACGGCCAGCCAACCCGCGGCCAGACCATGACCGAAGCCGTCGACAAGATGCGCGGCAAGATCGGCCAGAAAATCACCCTGACCCTGGTTCGCGATGGCGGCACACCGTTCGACGTGACCCTGGCCCGTGCAGTGATTCAGGTGAAAAGCGTCAAGGCGCAACTGCTGGAATCGGGCTACGGCTACATCCGCATCACCCAGTTCCAGGTCAAGACCGGCGAAGAAGTCTCCAAGGCTCTGGCCAAACTGCGCAAGGACAACGGCAAGAAGCTCAACGGCATCATTCTCGACCTGCGCAACAATCCGGGCGGCGTACTGCAATCGGCAGTGGAAGTGGTCGACCACTTCATCACCAAAGGCCTGATCGTCTACACCAAGGGCCGCATTGCCAACTCCGAATTGCGCTTCTCCGCCACCGGCAAGGACGAAAGCGAAGCGGTGCCGATGGTCGTGCTGATCAACGGTGGCAGTGCCTCGGCTTCGGAAATCGTCGCCGGCGCCCTGCAGGACCAGAAGCGTGCCGTGGTCATGGGCACCACCAGTTTCGGCAAGGGTTCGGTGCAGACCGTGCTGCCGCTGAACAACGACCGCGCGCTGAAGATCACCACCGCGCTGTACTTCACGCCGAACGGCCGCTCGATCCAGGCTCAGGGCATCGTGCCGGACATCGAAGTGCGCCGCGCGAAGATCACCAACGAAGCCGACAGCGAATACTTCAAGGAAGCCGATCTGCAAGGTCATTTGGGCAACGGCAACGGCGGCGCCGACAAACCGAGCGGTTCCGGCGGCAAGGCCAAAGCGATGCCGCAGGATGACGATTACCAGCTGGCCCAGGCCCTGAGCCTGCTCAAAGGCCTGAGCATCACCTCCGGCCGCTGAGGATGTTGCTCCGCGCACTCTGCGTCCTGTTGTGCTGTCTGGCGGGCTTTGCCCAAGCAGAGTCCGCCAGCTCCTCGCCGCACAAAGCCTACCTGACATTGATCATCGATGACCTGGGGCAGAACCTGCCCCGGGATCGTCGCGTGCTCGCCCTGCCCGGCCCGGTCACGGCGGCGATCATGCCCGACACCCCCCACGCCACCGAATTTGCCCGCGAAGCCCATCGCGCCGGCAAGATCGTCATCCTGCACATGCCCATGGATCCGGCCACCGGGCCGTACGCCTGGCACCCCGAGCTGCCCATCGAAGAGCTGCAGAAACGCCTGAATGCCGCGTTTGAAAAAGTCCCGTTCACCGCCGGCATCAACAATCACATGGGCAGCCGCATGACCGCGCAGCCTGCGGCCATGGCGTGGTTGATGGGCGAATTGCAGCGTCGGCACAAGTTCTTCGTCGACAGCCGCACCAGCGCTCAAACGGTCGCTGCGCAGCAGGCGCAGAAAATCGATCTGGCCAGCGTTTCCAGAGACGTGTTTCTCGATGATGAGCGCACCGAAGCGGCCATTGCCAATCAGTTGCAGACCGCGATCACCCTGGCGCACAAACAGGGCTCAGCGGTGATGATCGGCCATCCGTATCCGCAGACCCTGGCGGTGCTGGAGCGCGAATTACCCAGACTCAAAGCGCAAGGCATCGACTGGATCGATATCAGGCAGATGATCAGCGTGCGCAGCAACCGCGCCATGGCCGGGCATGGCAAGGACGGCGTTTACCGGTAAAACCCGATCACGTTGCAATACATAGTTACCACCGAACGACCCTCCCCCTTCCGGATAGTGAGACCTGCAACAGGTCGCGGCTCCTTTGAGTCGCTTTCAACTATCAGGAGTGCCCATGACAAGCAATGCCCCGATTGTCCCGCCCGTTGGACGGACTGAACCGATCCGCATCGATAACCTGCTGATCAACTTCACAACAGAATTTCTGCGCATCTGGGATACCACCGGTTTGTCGGCCAGACCCGCGTCGTTCTGGCGCCCGACCCCGGCTCCCGACGCGCTGCCCGGTTATTTCCCCTTGGGCGACTTCGTCACCAGAGGCGTTGGCAACATCAACGGTGAACGCGTGGTCGCGGTTGTTTGTGAGGCAGACATTGCCAGCACTGACCCCACCAAAGGCAGGGCACTGCGACGTCCCGATGATTACGAGCTGGTCTGGAAGGACTCCGGATCAGGCTCGAAAAGAGATCTGTCGATCTGGCGACCGCTAGCTCCCGCAGGCTACGTAGCGCTGGGGTCGGTGTGCTCGAACGATCATGAAAAACCGTCGCTCAACGCGGTGCGCTGCGTTCGCGAAGACCTGGTGATCGCGTCGAATACCACCGATCTGCTCTGGGACGACAAGGGCAGCAAGGCCCGACAGCGCGTCAGCACCTGGAGCGCCGTTCCTCCAGCCGCTTTGCCGGGCGAAGTCTACTTGGCATCGGGCAGTTTTTTCAGCCTGAGTGACTACACCCGACCGGCCAGTTTCCCGGTCTACTGCTTGCGCTTGCAGATCGGCCTGCAGATGTCTACACGCCCATCGCCACCGGTGCTGTGCGGCGAGACGCCAACACCTGTAGAGGCAACGGACGATGCGACTTACACCGCCAGCCTCCCCTGGTTCACGGTCAACGATCCGCGTTACACCGCCGCTGAGCAATGGCGTCACTCGCCCTTCTATCTGCTTGAACGCAAGGATCGCTACATCCTCGTCGGTCACGCACGCAACAGTGGCAACGACAGCCAGATATTCAGATGGAACGCGCCTCGTGCCCAGCGTACTGGCGGCTTGCGTACTTTCACCCAGACCACATCCATCGAATTCGGCGCCCAATGGCAAACCCGTCAGCACGGCGCGCTGATGTTTTCCGCACGGCTGGGCCACGATTTCACCCAATGCGAACTGCATTCGAATGAATGGCTCAATACAGCGACCATCGAAGTGATTGCGGTGGTGGACAAAAACCGCTCCGTGGCGGCTTATCTGGCGCAGAGCGAATACAGCCTGGTGCGCGCAGACGGTACGTCAGTGACGGAAGGTTTCAGCTACACCGATGGCAATAGCCTGCACATCAGCCAGTACGCACCCACCGAGCCTGCAATCATCGTCGCTTCGGAGCCAGAGGCGGTCGAAGATCAGACTGTGCTTGCGCCTGCGACCGAGGGCGAAATCAGCGCCTCCCTGCCAGAGCCAGAGGAGTCAGCCGTTACAGATAGCGCGCCATGATTTCATCGACCACGCCTTCCTTGCGCAACTGATCCAGCGCGGTCTGTAGCCTGTTGACCACCTCATCGGAAACATCCTTGTTCAGCGCCAGGTACAACTCGGCGCTGTTGAAGCGCAGCACGGTCTTCAGACCGGTCACGCCATCCTGCCGTGCCAGATAACGGCCGGCAGGATCACCCGTGGCCCACAGATCGATCTGGCCATTGAGCAGCTTTTTAGCGTTGTCCTGATCGCGCAGCACCACCACTGGTTTGAGGCCTTGCTTGGTGAGTGTCTCGGCAATCGCGTCACCCTTGTAGGCGCCGATCTTGTATTTGCGCGCGTCGTTGAGGGTCTCGAGGGTGATCTTGCTGTCAGCCTTGGCCAGCAGAATCCAGTCATCCGGGCCGATCGGGCCGACCCATTTGAACAGTCTTTCGCGATCGGGCAGGCGCGCCATGACGAAGGCCCCGTAGCCGGGATTCTCCAGGGCGAGTTTGTAGACACGCTCCCAGGGGAAACGCAGAGTCAGGCTGTAAGTGAGGCCGGCGCGCTGGAACATCTCGCGAACGATGTCCGTGGCAATGCCGTTGATGTTGTCGCCCTGGGCGAAATTCTTGCCGTTCTTCGCCATGTTGTACGGCGGGAAGTTCTCGGTGAGCAGCACCAGATCGGTGTCGGGACTGGTTTCGGCCCGGGCATTGCTGATGAACAACAACGAGGCGCTGGCGAGAACAACAAGCAGGCGTTTGATCATGTCGGGCTACCGGAATCCATGGCGTGCCCAAGAGTGCCTTGGGCGCGCCATGCTGTCCACTGGCCTGTACGCTTTAGCGCATGACGATGCCGCGATGCGACATGTAGGCCTTGGCTTCCTGCACGGTGTATTCGCCGAAGTGGAAAATACTTGCCGCCAGCACCGCACTGGCATGGCCTTCGAGAATGCCGTCGGCCAGATGCTGCAAATTGCCGACGCCACCGGAAGCGATCACCGGAATGCCCAGCGCGTCGCTGATGGCGCGGGTCACGCCGAGGTCGAAGCCGTTTTTCATGCCGTCCTGATCCATGCTGGTCAGGAGGATTTCGCCAGCACCGAGGCCTTCCATTTTCTTCGCCCACTCGACCGCGTCGAGGCCGGTCGGCTTGCGCCCGCCGTGGGTGAAGATTTCCCAGCGCGGGGTTTCGCCGGCACCGGAGACTTTCTTGGCGTCGATGGCAACGACGATGCACTGCGAGCCGAAATGCTGCGCGGCTTCGCCGACGAACTCGGGGTTGAACACGGCAGCGGTGTTGATCGACACCTTGTCCGCACCGGCATTGAGCAGGTTGCGGATGTCCTGCACGGTACGCACACCACCGCCGACGGTCAGCGGAATGAACACCTGGCTGGCCATGCGCTCGACGGTATGCAGCGTAGTGTCACGACCATCGACGCTGGCGGTGATGTCGAGAAAGGTAATCTCGTCGGCGCCCTGCTCGTCGTAGCGACGGGCGATTTCCACCGGGTCACCGGCGTCGCGGATGTTCTCGAACTTCACACCTTTGACGACCCGGCCGTTGTCCACGTCCAGGCAAGGGATGATGCGTTTGGCCAGCGCCATGGTCAGTCCTCAGCCTTGGTACGAATCGCAGAAAGCTTGCGCTTCGGCGACGTCGAGAGTGCCTTCGTAGATCGCCCGGCCGGTAATCGCGCCGATGATGCCCGGTGCCTTGGCGTCGAGCAGCGACTTGATGTCACCCAGGTTATGGATGCCGCCGGAAGCGATCACCGGAATCCTGGTGGCAGCGGCCAGCGCAGCGGTGAACGGTACGTTGCAGCCCTGCATCATGCCGTCTTTGGCGATGTCGGTATAAACGATCGAGGACACGCCGTCGGCTTCGAACTGCTTGGCCAGGTCAATGACCTGCACGGTGCTGATCTCAGCCCAGCCGTCGGTGGCGACGAAACCGTCTTTGGCATCCAGACCGACAATGATCTTGCCCGGAAACGCACGGCAGGCTTCAGCAACGAACGCCGGATCTTTTACGGCTTTGGTGCCGATGATCACGTAGCTGACGCCGGCCTTGACGTAATGCTCAATGGTTTCCAGGGAACGGATGCCGCCACCGATCTGGATCGGCAGGGTCGGGTAGCGCTTGGCGATCGCGGTGACCACTTCGCCGTTGACCGGCTGGCCTTCGAACGCGCCGTTGAGGTCGACCAGATGCAGACGGCGGCAACCGCCCTCTACCCACTTGGCAGCCATGCTCACCGGGTCATCGGAGAACACCGTGGAATCTTCCATGCGGCCCTGGCGCAGACGTACGCAGGCACCGTCTTTGAGATCGATAGCGGGAATAATCAGCATCTGGCAAACCTTAAAATTGGAATGTTCAGCTTGGCTCGGGAATCAGTTTTTCTCGAGCGCCCACAGGTCGCTTTCGATGCTTTCAAACCGTTCCTTGAGGTGGGTCTGCACATCGAAAATCGCCCTGTTGTAATAGTGCGGAGCAATCTCGCGGGTAAACAGCTCAAGAATTTCCGCCGCCTCGAACGAACCCAGATCCAGTTCGAAACGGTCTTCCATGAACCGCTGAATCTTGCGACTGGCCTCGCTCTCCTGCTCGGGAGTGAGGGTCAGAATCGGCGGTCTGGATTTCTTGACAGCCATTTACCAGCGACCGTCCCACGCAGCGAAGTTCTGCAGCAGTTGCAGGCCGTGGGTATGGCTTTTCTCCGGGTGGAACTGCACGGCGAAACGCGAGCCATCGGCCAGCGCTGCGGCAAAATCGACACCGTAATGACCGCTGCCCACCACCTGCCGCGCGTTGGCGGCGGCGATGTAATAGCTGTGCACGAAGTAGAAACGCGCCAGATCCGGGATGTCATGCCACAGCGGGTGACTGATGTTCTGCTTCACCTCGTTCCAGCCCATGTGCGGGACCTTCAGGTGCTCGCCATCTTCGTGCAGATCCTTGCCGAAGAATTTCACCGCGCCCGGAAACAGGCCGATGCAGTCGACGCCGGCGTTCTCTTCGCTGGTATCGAGCAGGGCTTGCATGCCGACACAGATGCCGAGGAACGGCCGATCCTGGCTGACCTCACGGACCAGCGAGTCGAAGCCGAGGCGACGGATCTCCGCCATGCAATCGCGAATCGCGCCAACGCCCGGGAAAACCACGCGATCGGCTTCGCGAATCACGTTCGCATCGCTGGTGATCAGCACCTTGCCGGCGCCGACGTGCTCAAGAGCCTTGGCCACCGAGTGCAGATTGCCCATGCCGTAGTCGATAACTGCAACCGTCTGCATTACAGAACGCCTTTGGTCGACGGCATTTGCCCGGCCATGCGCTCGTCCAGCTCGACGGCCATGCGCAGTGCGCGGCCGAAAGCCTTGAACACGGTTTCGATCTGGTGGTGGGTGTTGGTGCCGCGCAGGTTGTCGATGTGCACGCTGACCAGCGCGTGGTTGACGAAGCCCTGGAAAAACTCCTGGAACAGGTCAACGTCGAAACCGCCGACGGTAGCGCGGGTGTACGGCACGTGCATCTGCAGGCCCGGGCGACCGGAGAAATCGATCACCACGCGCGACAGCGCTTCATCGAGCGGCACGTAGGCATGGCCGTAGCGACGGATGCCTTTTTTGTCGCCGATGGCTTTGGCAAACGCCTGGCCGAGGGTGATACCGACGTCTTCCACCGTATGGTGGTCGTCGATATGCAGGTCGCCCTTGCTGACAATATCCAGGTCGATCAGCCCGTGACGGGCGATCTGGTCCAGCATGTGCTCAAGAAAAGGTACACCGATATCGAATCGGGCCTTTCCGGTGCCATCAAGGTTGATCGAGGCTTTGATCTGGGTTTCCAGAGTGTCGCGCTCGACAGACGCCTTACGTTCGGCCATCACCAGCTCCGCAAAATCATTGGGCGAAAAAGGCAGCCATTATAGGCACGCAGGAGGCAAACAGAAACACGAGAGGTGAGATGCCTGACGGATAGAACGCCCGGCTGTCGCGGGTAGACATGTCCATACAAGCCAGTACAGGCATGCCATAAACAAATGTGGGAGCGAGCCTGCTCGCGAATGCGGCACGCCAGCCAACATTGATGTTGACTGGTGCTCCGTCTTCGCGAGCAGGCTCGCTCCCACAGGTTCGGTGTTTATTCAGCTAACACCTTAGTGAAACAGTACCGCCGTCTTCTGCAGGGTCACCCACACACCCCACGCCAGCGGAATACCCACCACCAGCCAGGCAGCGATCGCCAGAGGCTTGGTGCCCGGCGCCGCTTTCCACTCCAGAACGGTGCTGGCATCAGCACCCTTGTCGTGGCCCAGTGCCTGTTCGGCAGCCAGTTCGGCGTCGGTCATGAAGTACTTGTCGGCCACCGGACGGACCATCAGATTGCACAGGAAGCCCAGCACCAGCAGGCCGGCGAGGATGTACAGGGTGATGTCGTAAGCGGCAGCGCGTTCCACGCCGATGCTCAACTGATACTCACGCAGGTAGTTCACCAGCACCGGACCGAGCACGCCGGCAGCCGCCCAGGCAGTCAGCAGACGACCGTGGATCGCACCGACCATCTGTGTACCGAACAGGTCGGCCAGATACGCCGGAACGGTGGCAAAACCACCGCCGTACATCGACAGGATGATGCAGAACGCCGCCACGAACAGCGCAACGTTGCCCAGATGGCCCATGTTCGGAATCAGCGCGTACAGGGCAAAACCCAGCGCGAAGAACACGAAGTAAGTGTTCTTGCGCCCCAGGTAGTCCGAGAACGAAGCCCAGAAGAAGCGGCCACCGATGTTGAACAGGCTCAGCAGACCGGTGAAGCCCGCTGCGATCGCCGCGATCGAGGCCAGTTGGCCAGCGTCGAGCTGACCGAACGGTACATCGACGCCCAGCAGTTTGCCGCCGAACACTTCCTGCAACAGTGGCGAAGCCATGCCGAGGATACCGATACCCGCCGACACGTTCAGGCACAGCACCAGCCAGACCAGACGGAATTGCGGGGTTTTCCACGCTACGTTCACGTGGACGTGACGGTTGGTGATCATCGCGTTGGAAGCTTTCTTCGCCGGAGCGGTCCAGCCTTCAGGTTTCCAGCCGGTTGGCGGCACGCGGTAGGACAGTGCGCCACCGATCATGAACACGAAGTAAATGGCCGCCATGGCCACGAAGCTCTGCCATACGCCCACGCCTTCTGGCGATGCGAAGTGGCTCATCAGTGCAGTCGCCAGTGGTGCACCGACCATCGCGCCGCCACCGAAGCCCATGATCGCCATGCCGGTCGCCATGCCGCGCTTGTCCGGGAACCACTTGATCAGGGTCGACACCGGCGAGATATAGCCCAGGCCCAGACCGATACCGCCGATCACGCCGGAGCCGATCCACATCAGCCAGATCTGGTGGGTATAGATACCCAGCGCGGAAATCAGCAGACCGCCGCACCAGCACAAGGCCGAGACCACGCCCGCTTTACGAGGACCGGCGTGCTCCAGCCAGCCACCCCAGATCGCTGCCGAGCAGCCGAGGAAGATGAAGAACAGCGTGTAGATCCAGCCGAGCATGGAGATCGGCCAGTCGCAGTTCGACGAAAATACCTGTGCGATGAAGCTCATGTCCGGCGCGCAAGCCACCGGCGCGGTAACGCCAAGTGCCTTGGACAGCGGCAACCAGAACACCGAGAAACCGTAGGCCATGCCGATGCACAGGTGAATGGCCAAAGCGGCCGGTGGAACCAGCCAGCGGTTGAAACCGGGCTTGGCGATGATGCGTTCCTTGGACAGGAACGCAGGCTGGTCGGCTTTGAGGCCGTCCGCCGTGATGCTCGTGCTCATTGTGTATCCCCCAATTGTTAGTATGGTTCGCCAGCCACTGCTCACCCTCGGCCTTATGCACGCAGGCATGACCGTTTTTTTAAGGTGAAGCTCCTTGAAGGCGCGACGTTAAGTCGCAGACGGGCGGACGAACTGGCGAAGGTTACCATTCTCAGGTGACAGAAAAACCAAACTGATATCACCTTTTTTCAAGTCATCTGTTCTCGTACGACTCGGGAAGCTGCCAACCCCGCGTCTGCAAAGGCACCACGCCGTTTGCTACTTGTCCCATTTATGCGTGTGAAAAGTTACCCGTCGCCTGGGCGTGACTGAACGACTGGTGAACCAAGCGCAAAAAATGGCGTCGCAAGCGGGGGCCGGATTGCACCCACTGGCGCCCGCCGGGCATCCTCAAGCGCAGGCCCTGTGGTGAAGTTGCAGGTGCCGCCGCCGACCCTCGGCAGATGACGCCACACCGAACCGGGTGCCGGCAGCGCTATACTCCCCGGCCATATGACCAATTCGACTAACTACAAGGACTCGCCCATGAAAGCGTTCGGCAAAATCCTGGGTCTGGTACTTCTCGGGCTGTTGCTGATCATTGTGGCGGCAGGTTTTGCCCTGACCCACCTCTTCGATCCCAACGACTACAAAGACGAGATCCGCCAGATAGCCCGCGACAAGGCCCACATCGAGCTGACGCTCAATGGCGATATCGGCTGGAGCCTGTTCCCGTGGCTTGGTCTGGAACTGCACGAAGCCAGCGTCGCCACCCTGGCCAAGCCTGCCGAACCGTTTGCCGACTTGCAGATGCTCGGCCTGTCCGTGCGCGTGCTGCCGTTGTTGCGCCGCGAAGTGCAGATGAGCGACGTGCGCGTCGAAGGCCTCAACCTGCGCCTGAACCGCGACAAGAACGGCCACGGCAATTGGGAAGACATCGGCAAGGTGCCTGTGGCGCCGGGCTCGACTCCACCCGCCACACCGGGCGCGACCGCCAGCGAGCCGACCGTCGCCGTGGAAAAACCGGCGCAACCGATCCGCCTCGACATCGACAGCCTGACCGTCAACAACGCCCGCGTTGAATACACCGATGAGCTGACCGGCAAGCAGTTCAGTGCCGAAAGCATTCAACTGAGCACCGGCCCGGTACACGATTCGACCAATATCCCGGTGAAAGCCACCGCGTTCCTTGGCACCAACCAACCGGTGCTGCGCGTGCGCACCGAGCTCAACGGCGAGCTGCGCTTCGAGCGCGCCTTGCAGCGCTACAAGTTCGAAGACCTGAAGCTGACCGGCGAACTCGCTGGCGATCCGCTGCAAGGCAAGACCATGACCTTCTCCGCGCAAGGCCAGTTATTGCTGGATAAAGCAGCGAACGTCGCCGAATGGACCGGCATCAAAATTTCCGCCAACCAGTTGCGCGCCCTGGGCGAGTTGAAAGCCAACGACCTCGACAAGACGCCACAGATCAGCGGCGGCATCTCCATTGCTCAGTTCGATCTGGCGAAATTCGTCGACAGCATCGGCCAGACATTGCCGGCGATGGGCGAAGGCAGCCTGAGCAAGGTCGAACTGGTCAGCCGCGTTGCGGCCACTCCGACCAGCCTGTCGTTCGACAACATCAACCTGAAACTCGATGACAGCAGCTTCAGCGGCCGCATCGCCATCGAGGACTTCGCCAAACAATCGCTGCGCGCGATTCTCAAGGCCGACACGTTCAACGTCGACCGCTACCTGCCACCGAAATCGGCTCAGGCCAACAACGCCACGCAAACCCGTCAGGCCGAAGTCGCCAGCACCGAGGCTGGCGCCGTCGCAGGCACCACGCCGCTGCCGGACAAACCGAGCAAAACCGCCTGGAGCACCGAGCGTCTGCTGCCGGTCGAACGCCTGGCCAAACTCGACGTCGATGCCGACCTGACCTTCGGCCAACTGACCCTCGACAAACTGCCGATCCAGAACGCCGCGCTCAAAGCCACCGGCCAGGGCGGCTTGCTGACGCTGACTAACCTGAGCGGTGATCTGTACAACGGCGGCTTCGTCGCCAACGGCACACTCGACGTGCGCCCAAGCGCGCCGGTGCTCAACCTGCAGACCCGGCTCAACCGCGTGCCGGCGGAAAAAATCATCGAAAGCCAAGGCAAGAATCCGCCGGTCAAAGGTCTGGTAACGCTGACCAGCAGCCTCACCGGCAGCGGCAACAGCCAGCAGGCGCTGATCGATACGCTGAACGGCAACGCCAGTTTCGTCATCAACAACGGCGTGCTGCTCAACGCCAACCTTGAACAGCAATTGTGCAAAGGCATCGCCACCCTCAATCGCAAATCCCTCAGCGGCGAGCCACGGGGCAAGGACACGCCGTTCGAAGAGCTCAAGGGCAACCTGACCGTGCGCAACGGCGTCGCCAGCAACCCCGACCTGAAAGTGCGCATCCCCGGCATGACCGTCAACGGTGACGGCGACATCGACCTGCGCGTGCTCGGCATGGACTACCGCGTCGGCATCATCGTCGAGGGCGACACCAGCGCCATGCCCGACCCGGCCTGTCAGGTCGGCGAAAAATTCGTCGGCATCGAGTGGCCGCTGCGCTGCCGTGGCCCGCTGGAACTGGGCGCCAAGGCCTGCCGCGTCGACAATGACCGTCTCGGTCAGGTGGCCAGCAAGATGGCTGGCAACAAGCTCAGCGAGAAAATCGACGAAAAACTGGGCGATAAAGTCAGCCCGGAATTGAAAGACGCGTTGAAGGGGCTGTTCAAGCGATGACAGCAGAGCAATTTTCCACGGCGGTGCTGGAGTGGTTCGACCGCCATGGCCGCCACGATTTGCCATGGCAGCAGGACATCAATCCGTACCGGGTCTGGGTGTCCGAGATCATGTTGCAGCAGACTCAGGTCAGCACCGTGCTCAACTATTTCGAGCGTTTCATGGCGGCGCTGCCAACAGTCGAAGCGCTGGCCGCAGCGCCGGAAGACGAGGTGCTGCACCTGTGGACCGGGTTGGGTTACTACACTCGCGCACGCAATCTGCAGAAGACCGCGAAGATCGTCGTCAGCCAGTACGCTGGCGAATTCCCGCGCGACGTGGAAAAACTCACCGAGCTGCCAGGCATCGGCCTGTCCACCGCCGGGGCGATCGCCAGCATCAGCATGGGCCTGCGTGCGCCAATCCTCGACGGCAACGTCAAACGCGTACTGGCGCGCTTCACCGCGCAAGAGGGCTACCCCGGCGAACCGAAAGTCGCCAAGCAGCTGTGGGCCAACGCCGAGCGCTTTACACCACACGATCGGGTCAACGCCTACACCCAGGCGATGATGGATCTTGGCGCGACACTCTGCACGCGCAGCAAGCCGAGCTGTCTGCTGTGCCCGCTCAAGCGTGGCTGTGAAGCGCACATGCTTGGCCTGGAAACCCGTTATCCGATTCCCAAGCCGCGCAAGGCGATCCCGCAGAAACGCACGCTGATGCCAATGCTGGCCAACGGCGAAGGTGCGATTCTGCTTTATCGCCGCCCGTCGACGGGACTGTGGGGCGGTTTGTGGAGCCTGCCGGAGCTGGATGATCTGGAAGACCTGCAACATCTGGCCGATCAGCACTCGCTGACCATGGGCCAGCAGCAAGCACTGCCGAGCCTGGTTCACACCTTCAGCCATTTCCAGTTGTCCATCGAACCGTGGCTGGTTCAGGTGCAGGAAGCCAGCCATCACGTGGCCGAGGCCGACTGGCTCTGGTATAACCTCGCCACCCCGCCGCGCCTGGGCCTTGCTGCCCCGGTCAAGACCTTGCTCGAACGCGCGGCCGCCGTCTTGAATGCAGGAGAATCGCCATGACCCGCACCGTAATGTGCCGCAAGTACAAAGAAGAACTGCCCGCGCTGGAACGCGCCCCTTTCCCGGGTGCCAAGGGCCAGGACATTTTCGACCACGTCTCGGCCAAGGCCTGGGCCGACTGGCAGAAACACCAGACCCTGCTGATCAACGAAAAGCGCCTGAACATGATGAACGCCGAAGATCGCAAATACCTGCAGGGCGAAATGGACAAGTACTTCTCCGGCGAGGAATACGCCAAGGCCGAAGGCTACGTGCCGCCGGCCGAATAACCCGCAGATTTCGTAAGCGACGGAATTAATTTAAGAAATTTTCAAAAAGTCGTTGACGTAAATCCGAAAAACCCTTTTAATGCGCCCCGTTGCCCAGATAGCTCAGTCGGTAGAGCAGGGGATTGAAAATCCCCGTGTCGGCGGTTCGATTCCGTCTCTGGGCACCAAATACCGAAAACCCTGAATCGCAAGATTCAGGGTTTTTTTATGCCTGCGATTTGATCCACCTCCCCTCTTCCCCCTTCGATACACCCCTGCATTCCAGCTGTACTGGAAAAAACCCGAAATCTGTATCTCTCCGCGCAGATGGCGTTTCGCCAATACTTTGCGCAAGCCTTGGCGAGCCAATGACTGGCTCTACTTTGCGCCCCGCAACACTCTGGACTCCTGTAGCCCTCAGAGCGCAAAACCTGATTTTTTGAATCGATCGGCGTCGCCCGCAAGGTCACTTCCTGTCCAGCAAAAAAATCTGAACCCAACCCACAGGCGAACTGCAGTTAGTGCTTTTCAAACATTCCAGGATGAATGCTGGCTCCCCCGTGCGCCCGGCAAAAGAGCGAAACGGACGACGTATGATCAAGCAACTCATCAATGAAGACAGTTATGTGCAGATCGGCGATCTTTGCAGCGCAACGATCCAGCTGAAAATCGAAGGACTGAATCCCGCCGGCTCCATCAAGCTGAAGACCGCGCACGCGCTGATCACTGATCTTGAAGTCCGCGGACTGATCAACCACAAGACCCGCCTTATCGAATCCTCATCGGGCAATCTCGGCGTTGCGCTGGCCATGGTCTGCGCTGCCAAGGGTTACCAGTTCGTTTGCGTGATCGACCCGAATATTTCCGCGCCGAACCGCAAGCTGATTCACGCCCTTGGCGCGCAAATGCTCATGGTCGATCAGCGTGACGAGAACGGCGGTTACCTGAATTCGCGGATTCGCCTGATCGAACAACTGGTCGCTGACAATGCCGACTACATCTGGCTCAACCAGTACAAGAATCCGACCAACCCCCTCGCCCACTATCAAGCGACTGCCAGGTCCATCGCGCGCAAGTTTCCCCAGGTGGATTACCTGTTCGTCGGCGCGGGTACCACCGGCACGCTGATGGGCTGCAAGAACTACTTCGCCGAACATCATCCGCAGACCAAAGTCATTGCTGTCGATACTGTCGCCTCGGTGACGTTCGGCCTGCCGGGCGGCACGCGCCATATTCCGGGGCTCGGCACCAGCCGCCTGCCGGAGATATTCGAGTCGTCGGGCATTCACGACTTCCTGTCGATTCCCGAGGAACAGACGATCAAGGTCTGCCGTTGGCTGGCGCAACGCTACGGCCTGCTCTTCGGCGGCTCCACCGGCACTGTGCTCGCCGGCATCCGCCAGTGGGCGCCGCATATCCGGCCCGACGATGTCGTGGTGGCGATCTCCCCCGACATGGGTGAGCGCTATCTCGAAACCATCTATTCCGACGACTGGGTCACCCAGCGGATCGGCGCAACCGCACTGCAGCCCCTTTTCCCTGAAATCGCTCTGGCACTCTCGGCGTAATCCTCATGACCACACAGAATCTGATCCAGCCGTTCCACGTCATCCCCGGCGCTGTCGTCAAAGACATCCTCAACGGGCTGCGGCATGCAACCATCGACATGGTGGCGCAGACCTACCTGACCCACGAGCGTGGCGAAACCGTTAACCCCGACAGTTATTTCCTGCGTTTCCCTGCGCAACCGGCGAACCGGATCATTGCGCTGCCGGCGGCCATCGTCGACAGCGAGGGCGATCAATCCGTCTCCGGGATCAAGTGGATTGCCAGTTATCCCGATAACATCAAGTCGGGCATTCCGCGCGCATCTGCGGTGCTGATTCTCAACGATCCCGATACCGGTTACCCCTACGCGCTGCTCGAAGGTGCGCTGATCAGTGCCGTGCGCACGGCAGCGTCGGCAGTCTTGGGTGCCTGGTGGCTGAATGGCCAGAACCGCCACGCGGCGACACTTTCGATCATTGGTGGCGGGGTAATCTCAAGAAATATCCTCGAGACTTTCGTCGCGGACGACTGGTCCTTCGACAGTGTGGGCATTCACGATCTCAACGCGGAATCGGCGCAAGCCCTCGCGGAATTTGGTGAACAACTGGGCCTGCCGGATGTACGCCTGCTGTCGCTCGAAGAAGCGCTGACTGCCGACATCGTGGTGTTCGCCACCAGCGCGGGCGAGCCGTACGTAAAAGGCCAGGGCACGTTCCGCCCGGGGCAGATTGTTCTGAACATCTCGCTGCGGGATATCGGCGCCGAAATCATCGAGGAAAGTTACAACTACTTCGACGACGTCACCCATTGCCTGAAGGCCAATACCTCACCGCATCTGGCCGAGCAGCAATACGGCCATCGCGACTTTGTCACAGGCACAGTGGCGCAGCTGATTCGCGGTGACCTGCATGTCGCCCAGGACAAACCGCTGATCTATTCGCCATTCGGCATGGGCATTCTCGATCTCGCGATTGGCCGGATGATCCACGACATTGCGGTGGCGGCCGGTACGGCAATTGCCATCCCGTCATTTTTTGGCGAGGAGCGCAGATGGTGAAGGCGCCTGTGCACATCGGCCTGATCGGCTGCGGTTCGCGCGGATTGTCGGTATTCGAGCGCCTGTTGAGCCGCGCCGAGGAACGCCCGCAACAACCGGTGTTCATCGACATCTTCGAGCCCAACGTGCTCGGCAGCGGCGCGCACTGGCCCGATCAACCGGACTACCTGTTGCTCAACACCGTCGCCGGTCAGCTCGGGGTATTTCCCGACGCAGCAGCGTTCGGTGATCTGACCGACGCCCGGGAACGGCCAGGGCCGGACTTTCTCGCGTGGTGCCGAGCACGGCGCGTCAAGGTTGACCCCGAGAGCGGCCTGCTCGCCGCCGACGGTCGCGACGTCGAGCCGGAGGATTTTCTGCCACGGCACCTGCTCGGCGCTTATCTGGCCGACGCCTTCACGCGGATCCTCACGACCGCACCCGCCTGGGTAACGGTCAATCTGCATCGGCATCAGGTCACGGCGGTCGAGCGCAACGAGAATCAGCAATACCTTCTGCTAACCGCCGACGGCGCTGCGGTGACGGTGGATCGTCTGGTGCTGACCGTTGGCCACACCGGGCGTCTGCGCCTGGCGGGGCAGAACCGGGTCGATAACGTCTATCCGCTGCCCGGCAGCCTCACCACCGTCGAGCCCGGCGAAACGGTATTGATCGAAGGGTTGGGCCTGGGCGCCATGGACACCCTGGCGGCGCTGACGGCTGGCAGAGGGGGGATCTACAAACCCATGGCCGATGGCAGTCACACTTACCAGCCTTCGGGTCAGGAGCCGGTGATCTTCATTCAGTCGCGGGACGGGCTGCCTTTTCGTACTCGCCCCAACGGCTTGATTGGCTGCCGGCGCCACACCGCTGTGCTGCTGACGAGCGAGCGTATCGAGTCGTTGCGGCTCAACGCGCACAACCGCCGGCTGGATTTCGAACGGGACATTCTGCCGCTGATGCTGCTGGAGATGCGTGCCGCTGCGGTCGCCGTTCTGCATAAACCTTCAGCGCCACAACAGCTGCTTGAGCAGCTCAGAACCGTCAGCGTTGCCGGCCCAGCAGGTGTTGTCGCCTGCGAAGCTTTGCTGCGCGAGTTCGAAGCGATTTCCGGGGCAATCAATCCGCTGGAGCTGATCTGCCACGCACTGCCCGACAGCGTGACGCCGTACAACTATCACGCGTGGATTTACGACACCCTCGAAGCCGACTTGCATGAAGCACGCCTGGGGCGAGGCACGTCGCCGATCAAAGCCGCCATCGAAGTCTGGCGCGACTTGCGTGACCGGCTGCGTGAGGCGGTGGATTTCGACGGGCTCACCGAAGATTCGCATCGGCAGTTCTATGGCCGCTGGCACAAGGCGATCAATCGTCTGGTCGCCGGCCCGCAGAAGGAGCGCCACGCCGATCTGCTCGCGCTGTGTGACGCCGGTTTGCTGACCTTCCTCAAGCCGGGCTCACGCCCGGCTATCGAACACTTCAAGCGCGTCGCCGGTTACGTCCAAAGCAGCGGCGTCGCCCACAGCGACTGCCCGCCGGTGCGCGACCTCGTGCGTCTGGGCCTAATCCGCCCGCGCACCGATGTGCCGGGCATCGACGGCATCGATGTCGACGCGGCGTGCAACCCGAGGTCGAACAGCGGCGAAGCGGTGCATGACATCTGGGTGCTGGGACCGCTCGCCGAAGGCTCTTGTTATTACAACCACTACGTCACTTCGGCGGGCGCACCTTCGCGGCTGTTCATGGACGCCCATCGAGTCGCCACCGCCATCCTTGAGACAGGAACTCGCGCATGAAACTCTACTATCAGACGCATTCGCCGTACGCCCGCAAGGTACTGGTGCTGGCTCACGAACTTGGCATCGCATCGAGCCTTGAGGTGATACATCACGAGACCAGCCCGACTTCACCGAACGCGACCATTTACCAGGCCAACCCCTTGGGTAAAGTGCCGGTGCTGATGCTGCCCGACGACAGCGCACTGTTTGATTCAATCGTGATTTGCGAATACCTCGATGACCTGAGCGGTGGTGGAAAATTCATCCCGGCAAGCGGCCCCGAGCGCTACAAGGCGCTGCGCCTGCAGGCATTGGCGCAGGGCATGTGCGACGTCGGCATCAAGCTGCGCTGGGAAGTCGAGCGGCGCCCCGAGGCTTTGCGCTATGCGGCGTACGCGGACGGCCAGGCTTACAAACTCAAGGAGGCGTATCGCTTCATCGAAGAGCATGTCGACCTCAATGGCCCGATCACCGTCGGCCACATCGCCTTGGCGACGGCCCTGGACTGGATCGCTTTCCGTCAACTCTCGGACTTCTCGGCGCAGGCACGCCTGAGCGAGTGGTATCAGACGTTCTGTCAGCGCGCGTCCATGCGGGCGACCGAGTACAGCGGACAGACGCACGACTAGGCCAAGGAAAACGCTATGAGCTCTCTATTGCTGCAAATGTCACCGATCGCGCTGGTGATCGCGCTGATCCTGATCCTCCGGCGTCCACCAGTACAAGCGGCGCTGGCCGGTGTGGTACTGGTGCTGGTGCTGTGGGCTCTGGGCGCTGCCGGGCCGGTGTCAGCGGCCATCTCCTCGGCGATTTTTCAAGACACCACGATCCTGTTTCTCAGCACCGCGTGCGTCATCGTCCCGGGGCTGGCCTTCGTCATTCTGGTCGAGCGCGGCGGTGCACCGCAGGCCATCGGCGCATGGGTCAAGGAACTCGGCTGGACACCCCCGGCGCAGGTGATTTTCATCGTGCTTGGCCTGGCGCCGCTGCTGGAAGCGATGACCGGCTTCGGCGTTTCGCTGATCGCCACGGTGCCGCTGCTGATGGGGCTTTTCACTCGCCAATCGGGGATGAAAATTGCCCTCGCCGGCATGGTCATCATGCCGTGGGGCACACTGGGTCTGGCAACGGTGATCGGTGCCCTGCTGGCGCATTTGCCGGCGCAAACCCTCGGCAGCCATTCGGCGCTGATCAGCGCGCCAGTGTTCCTCTGCCTGGCGTCGCTGGCCTTGTGGCAGGCCGGCATCCGCAAGATGACAGCGTGGCTGGGGCTGCTTGTCGTGACTGCCCTGTTCGTTGCCGTGCTGTTTGGCGTCAACCTGTGGCTCGGCCCGGAAGTTTCCGGTGTGCTGGCCGGGCTGGCCGTGGCTTGCGTTGGCCTGGGCATCTCCTGGGCGCAACGGAAAAAACTGGTGCGCTGGCCGAGCGCGGCATGGCCTTATCTGGCCTTGCTGGGAGTGATTGTGGCGTCGCGCGGATTGTTCGTGCTGTCGGGCTGGGATGGTCTATGGGTCGTCAGGGGCGAACACGTTTCGTGGAAGCCGCTGGCGTCTCCCGGGCTGGCGCTGCTGATCGTGACGTTGCTGATGGCGTTCAGGCAAACCGCAGGCGCCGGTTTTCCCTGGCAAGCGCTGTTGAACCGCGCGAAGTTTCCGGTCACGACAATCTTCCTGTTCCTGCTGCTGTCCCAGGTGATGGTCAACGCCGGATTCCTCGTCGAAGCGCAAAGCGCGTTGCAATCCATGTCGGGTATTTCGCTGGCGCCGACGATCGCTCTACTGGCAGGGATTGCCGGTTATGTCACCGGCTCCAACGTCGGCGGCAACACGCTGGTGATGCCGTCCATTGCCGCGCTGAGCAGCGAACACGGGGCGTGGCTGGCGGCAATGGTCAACAGCGCCGCCGGACATGGCGCACTTGGCTCGCTGTCGATTCTGTCGTTGATCACCGGACTTGCCGGGGCCAACCGCCACGAAGAAAACAGCCTGATCCGCTTCGCCTTCGGTCTGGTGGCGCTGAACATCGTCATAGTTGCTGCAACGGGGATCGTTTTGCTCTACTTTCTGTGAATTGTTTCGAATCATCACAGAGAACTTATGGACAGGTTTGATTTGCCGGACAAGCGCTGGCGGATAGTCAAGGACTGGATTATTCGCCAGATCGACAGCGGTGACCTGGCGGCCGAAGCGAAACTGCCGTCAATCCGCGTTCTGGCGCGGATGTTCGAGACCAGCATCACCACGGTGCAGCGGGCGCTGGCCGATCTCGAGGCCGACGCCTACGTCTCGACGGTGCCGCGCGTCGGCTACTTCGTCTCGGCATCAGGACGGGCAAAACCGTCCGGCGCTTTCGACTTTTCCAGTGTCACCGTCAACGTCAATCATGCGGTGGTCGCGATGCTCTCCGAAGCGGCGTCGCGCACTACCGCATCGCTGAATTCGGCGGTTCTGCACAGCGATCTCACGCCCAACGTGTTGCTCAACAAATGCCTCTCGGTGTTGGCCGCCAGGACTGACAACGCGCTGAGCGGTCTGGTCGCGCCACCCGGACTGCCGGCGCTGCGACGGCGCATCGCCGGGCTGATGCTGACCCGCGGTGTAGT
Source organism: Pseudomonas sp. Sample_20 (assembly GCF_004307585.1). Taxonomy (NCBI): domain Bacteria; kingdom Pseudomonadati; phylum Pseudomonadota; class Gammaproteobacteria; order Pseudomonadales; family Pseudomonadaceae; genus Pseudomonas; species Pseudomonas sp. Sample_20. The sequence continues at coordinate 56,627 of NZ_RCOA01000060.1, forward strand.
CTGCGGACCGGACGATATTCTGGTGACGTCGGGCGACACCATCGCTCTCGAACTGGCCCTCGAAGCCGTCGCGTCGAAAGGCGCTACCGTAGCCATCGAAACCCCGACTTATTACGGCATCCTGCAGACCATCGAACGCCTGGGCATGCGCGCCTTGCCGATCCGCACCCACGGCCGCACAGGCCTGGATGTCGATCATCTGGAAGAAGCCCTGAAGCAAAAAAAGGTCGCGGTGATCTTTCTCAACCCGACGCTGCAGAATCCGCGTGGTTTCATCATGCCCGACGAAGCGCGCGCGCGACTTTCAAGGATCGCCCGGGAAGCGGATGTGCCGATCATCGAAGACGACATCTTCTTCGACCTGGTGCCCGAAGCTGATCGACCGCGCGCCCTCAAGAGCTACGACAGCAGCGGCCAGACGATCTATTGCTCGTCCTTTTCGAAAACCATCGCGCCGGGTTATCGAGTCGGCTGGTGTCTGGCCGGCAAATACCGCAATGCCATCCTCGCGCAGATGTTTTCGCGCAACCTGGCCGTTTCCAGCCTGGCGCAAAATGTTCTCAATGAATTCATCGGCCGTGGCTACATGGACGAGCACTGCGCCAGATTGAGGTCGCAACTCTCTTCGCTGGCGAGTTTTGTCGAAACGATGGTGCGCACGGATTTCCCGCTCGGGACCGTCTATGTGCCCCCGCGCGGCGGCTTCATCCACTGGATCGAAATGCCTGCAAACGCCGACATGCCGGCGCTGCAGCAACTGGCCACGGAGCGCGGTTGCCACGTGGCTGGCAGCGGCATCTTTTTCGCCGACGGCCAGGCTTCCACAGGCGTGCGCATCTGCCTTGGCACTGCGCTGACGCCGGCGGTGATCGGCATTCTCAAGGTGATCGCCGAATGCGCCCACCTTGCCGCACGCCCGACGAGCCCGCGGCAGATGCCGACTGAACAGCTGCAAGAGCTGGCAGTTTCCTGACCGGCTTGCGCGAGCCCTGCTTATGAATCAGAAAAGAACCCGTATTCGCTTGCCGCATCCCCCGCCGTATCGCCCGAGCCGTTGGACATTCTGGCTGACGGTGCTCGCGGGAGTGCTGATCGCCTTTGCCGTGTGTCTGTCGATCTACATGCTTATCGAAAGCTGGATCAGCGGTTCCATCACCACCAACAATCGTGGACCGCGCAGCACCTACACCTTGGCACTGCAACCTCGGCGATACTGGTTCGAGTTCGTTTGGCAGAGCTTCTGGACCGCGTTCATGTTGGCCATCGGTGTGTTCGGGCTGTGGATTTATCGCAAAGGGCGGATGCGTGAGCAGAGGCCGAAGGGCAAGCGCTCGCGATGATGCAACTGGGGCGCTTTTTTGAAGCAGCCTCTTACCTGCCTGTTCCTTTCATTCCAGCGCAACACCAGATCGCTCACCGCAGCGCCGCCAACTCTGCGGCGATTGACTGGGCAAAAAGTACGAAATGGACTACGGATATTTACCCTGTTACGCGCCTTCCGGTGGCAAAGTCCTGCAACGCCTGTCCCGCCCTTCCTTCCGAACTCGCAGGTTCGCCCGACATACCTGCGCCGCCTTCCCCGGCATGCTTGCGTCTCTGTTTCCAGAATGCGGAAGACCCGATGAGCCAGCTCAAACCTGCTGATACGCAAGACCATAAAATCGATTCACTGCTGGGCGAACTGGGCGAACTGATTCGCCAGGCGCGGCAAAAAGTGCTACGCGCGGTCGATACGATTCAGGTGCAGACTTGTTGGCAAATCGGCCGGCATATCGTCGAGTTTGAACAACAGGGAGCCCAACGTGCGGGATATGGGAAAAAATTGATTGGCCTACTGGCTAAGGATCTGACCGGGCAATTCGGGAAAGGGTTTGATGAAACCAATTTGTGGAAGATGCGCCTGTTTTATCAAAAATTTCCAATTCGAGACGCACTGCGTCCCGAATTGAGCTGGACCCACTACCGCCGGCTACTGCGGGTCGAAAGCGAGAAAGCGCGCCTGTGGTACATGAACGAATGCGCCGACCTCAACTGGTCAAGCCGCGCCCTTGATCGTCAGATCCTGACGCTCTACTACGAGCGCCTGCTGATGAGTCAGGACAAAGCCGAGGTGGTCGAGGAAGCCACGACCAACATCGACGCGATGAAATGCAATCCGCGGGAATTCATTCGCGATCCGGTCATGCTCGAATTCCTCGGTCTGCCCTCGGCAGGCAAAGTCAGGGAAAGCGGACTCGAACAAGCCCTCATCGATCACTTGCAAAGCTTTCTGCTTGAACTTGGCAAAGGCTTTTCCTTTGTCGCCCGCCAACAACGCATCAGCACTGACGGCGTCGACCTCTATATCGATCTGGTGTTCTACAACTACCTGCTCAAGTGCTTCGTGATCATCGACCTGAAACGCGGCAAGCTCAGCGCCCGCGATGTCGGGCAGATGGACATGTATGTGCGCATGTACGACGAGCTCAAGCGCAGCGAAGGTGACAAGCCAACCGTCGGTATCATTCTGAGCGCGGAAAGCAATGACTCGGTGGCGCGCTATTCCATGCTCAAAGGCAATGAGCAACTGTTCGCCAGCAGCTACAAGACGATACTGCCGAGCGAAGAAGAGTTAGGTGCTGAACTCAACCGCGAACAGGCGTTGATCGAAGAACGCATGCTCATTCAATCCAGTGAATGAACCGGCCGGATTGTTCTTGATCAGCGCGGCGACTATGGTTGGCACCTAACCGCCGAGGTCAAGCGCCATAGGCAGCAAGCCCCCATTCGAGTTGGAAGACGCAGAGTTGAGCCAACCAGTTTTGACTGCAGCTGAAGGCACGTCCTTCAAGGAAACTGCCGACGACGGCTACGCACTCGGCGGATTCACCTGGCGCCACAGTTCGCCCGATCCACAGCGCCCGGTGGTCATCATCAACGCCGCCACCTCGGTGCGCTGTCGCCATTACTCAAGGTTCGCAGCCTATCTGTTCAGTCACGGCTTCGACGTGATGACCTACGACTACCGGGGCATTGGCGAATCACGCAGCGAATCGATCAAAGGGCTGCGCGCCTCGTGGACCGACTGGGGCGCGCTGGATTTCGAAGCGATGCTCAAACGGGCGCAGCGGGAGTTTCCCGGTCAGCCAATCGATGTGGTCGCCCATAGTTTCGGCGGATGCGCGGCGGGCCTGGCCGAGTCGGGCAACGTGATCCGACGATTGGTAAGTGTCGGTGCGCAGTTCGCTTACTGGCGCGATTACGCGCCTCAACATCGCTGGCGGATGTTCGGCAAGTGGCATGTGGTCATGCCTTTGATGACGCTGCTCTGCGGCTATTTCCCCGGCAAACGGCTGGGTTGGCTGGAGGACACGCCAACCGGCGTAGTTTGCGACTGGAGCACACCCACCGCGCGTTACGAGCAACGCCCAAGCGGTCGCGCACTGATGAAAAAGGCGGGCGCCCCGCCGTTCGCCAAGGTCCGCGCGCAGACTCTGGCCATCAGCCTCAGCGATGATCCTTACGGCACGATCCCGGCGATCGAACGCCTGCTCGGCTACTTCAGCAACGCGGCAAAAACCCATCTGCGCATTGCGCCGCAGGACATCGGCGAACGACAAGTCGGACATTTCGGCTTTTTTCGCAGCGCATACCAAGCCACACTATGGCCCATTGCTCTGACTTGGCTGCAGACCGGCGCACTGGCCGCCGATACACCCGGCCGACAAGTGCCACGCAGCTGAGCCCCTCTCAACGCACGACGGAACACATCATGGCCTCCGCCAACAAGCAGCAAAAACGCGCCACCCGGGCCAAAGCCAAGGCCAAGCAGAACCGCACCAAGCGTGCCGAAGCGCCGGTCGAGCTCGACCCGAACGACGACCGCATCGATTTCGAATCGGTGGACCTGACCGAGCTGTTCAAGAAAATGATCGACGCCGAGAAGATCAGCCAACAGGCCATGTGCACCGCGTTCCTTGAAGATCCGCTGCTGGAACTGGTCTATGAGCAGGAAGGTGAGGAAGGCGCGATGGATTTCATCCTCGCCGCGCTGATCGAGTATCGCCAGTGGTCGCAGGAAACCGACGAGGCTGGCGCACTGGCGTGGATCGAATCCCCGGCCTTCCAGGCTGACTATGTAGCGGCATCCGACGCGATCGCTGCACAAACCCAACAGAAGAACTGAGCTCCCATGGCATCCCTGAACAAGCAACAGAAACGCGCCAAACGCGCCAAGGCCAAAGCCAAGCAGATCCGTATGGTCGGGCGCAAACCGCTGGATCAGGACGAAGACCTCGGCCACCTCGCCGAGCCGATCCCGGAATACACCCTGGCAATGTTCAGCAAAATGCGCGATGCCGAAGCCGTCAGCCGCAACGAAATGCTGCTGACCCTGCTGCGCGAACTGGCCTTCATCATCGTCGACCATCCTGAACTGCTCGACATGGAAAACGCCGACAACGAAGGCATGGCCGCCACCCACCTGGCTGCCGACATGCTCATCGACTACCGCATGTGGGCCGACGGCATGACCATCGAACAGGCCCAGGCCTGGCTTAGCGAGCCGCAGTTCATTACGGATTTCGGGGTGGCGCTGGATGCTTATGGGAAGTCGGTAGAGACCCAGGAAGACAAGAGCGAATAAGCCCTTCTCAGAAACAAAAAACGGCCGCTAGTCATCCCTGACAGCGGCCGTTTTTGTTTGGATGGCCTAGCTACTCTTTGTCCGGTGACGATGTATATCCCATTGACATATCCCCAGCACGATTTATCCTGAGCTAATCACAGGAACAGACCCGGGAGCCCGAATATGGAGCAGACCACAATTTTCATGAGCAACAGAAGTCAGGCAGTCCGACTGCCAAAGGCAGTTGCGATGCCCGGCGACGTTAAACGAGTGGAAGTCATCGCGATTGGCAGAACACGCGTCATTACGCCTGCTGGAGAAAGCTGGGATAGTTGGTTTGATGGCGACAGCGTCAGCCCTGATTTCATGGCTAACCGTGAGCAACCCACTGAACAGGAGCGCGAGTCGTTCTGATGATCAAGTACATGCTGGATACAAATATCTGCATCTTCACCATCAAGAACAAACCACAAATTGTCCGGGAAGCCTTTAATCGACATTCCGGGCAGTTGTGCATCAGCGCTATCACGCTTATGGAGCTTATTTACGGTGCTGAAAAGTCGGCGGCCCCGGAGAAAAATCTGGCAATTGTTGAAGGATTTGTCGCGCGACTGGATGTCTTGCCTTTCGATAACGACGCAGCCGCACAGGCCGGGATGGTTCGATCTGAACTCGCGAAGGCTGGAACGCCGATCGGGCCATACGACCAAATGATCGCTGGCCACGCACGCTCACTTGGACTCATTGTAGTGACGAACAACGTACGGGAGTTTCAACGCGTTTCCGGTTTGCGAATCGAGGACTGGGTTTAACCTGACTGGAAAGCTCAGAAACAAAAACGGCCGCTAGTCATCCCTGACAGCGGCCGTTTTGCATTACTGGTTGCGGATCAGTTCAACACCGCCGCACCACGCTTCTCCAGCTTGCGACGGCGTGATACCAGCAGACCGGCAGCCACCACCATCAGGCTCAGCAGACCGGTGGCGAGGATTTCCACGCGGTGGGCTTCCTGGAACAGCATGATGGTCAGCGCGGCGACGATGAAGATGATTACCGCCCAGGTCAGACCCGGGAACAGCCACATGCTGAAGACGATTTTCTCGCCGCGCGCCATGCGCTGCTTGCGCATGCGCAGTTGCGAGAAGGCGATCACCAGGTATACCAGCAGGGCGATGGCGCCGGAGCTGGCCAAGAGGAATTCAAACACCGCGGCCGGAGCCACATAGTTGGCGAAGGTGCAGAGGAACGCAGCGCCGGTGGACAGCATCACCGCCCAGTAAGGCGTGCCGCTCTTGTTGGTGCGGGTCGACATGGCCGGGGCATCGCCGCGCTTGCCGAGGGAGAACAGCATGCGCGACGAGGTGTACAGCGCCGAGTTCAGGCAACTGGTCACCGCCACCAGTACGACGATGTCGACGATCATCTTGGCGTTGGGAATGCCCATGCGCTCAAGTACGGTCTGGTAGGAACCGAGGTTGGCCAGGGTAGGATCGTTCCACGGCACCAGCGCCACCACGATGAAAATCGAAACCAGATAAAACAGGCCGATCCGCCAGATCACCGAGTTGGTCGCTTTGGAAATCTGCTTGCCAGGGTCTTTCGATTCCGCCGCTGCGATGGTGACGATTTCGGTACCCATGAACGAGAACATGGTGGTCAGGATCGCGCCCAGCACAGCACCCATGCCATTGGGCAGAAAGCCGCCGCTGTCGAACAGGTGCGAAACGCCACTGACCTGGCTGGTCGGCAGGAAGCCGAAAATCGCCGCCAGACCGAGGCCGATGAAGCCGATGATCGCCAGCACTTTGATCAGGGCGAACCAGAACTCGAACTCGCCGTAGTTCTTCACGCTGAACAGGTTGGTCACGGTCAGCAGCATGGTGATGACCAGAGCGAAAGCCCAGATGTCCACGCCCGGAAACCACGCGTGCAGGATGGTTGCGGCGGCGTTGGCTTCCAGCGGAATCACCAGCACCCAAAACCACCAGTACAACCAGCCGATGGTGAAACCGGCCCAGTGACCGATCGCGCGGTCAGCGTAAGTCGAGAACGAACCGGTGTCCGGCGAAGCCACGGCCATTTCGCCGAGCATGCGCATCACCAACACCACTAACGTACCGGCGGCGGCGTAAGCCAGCAGCACGGCCGGGCCGGCGGCAGCAATGGCGTGGCCGGAGCCGACGAACAGACCGGCGCCGATCACACCGGCGATCGACAACATGGTCACATGACGCGGTTTGAGCCCCTGTTCGAGGCCAGTGGAGCTTGGGGTACTGCTCATAGAGACTACCTTTGCAAGGAAAGCGAGTGCGTCCGGCGCGTCTGTAAATTCTTTCTCGTAAAAAGAATCCAACGGCCTGTTCCTTATTCTGCACGCAATATTTGCGCCAAAATGTTTCAAGTCCTTGAGTGCCGGGGGCTCCGGCATCCGATGCAAGTCATTGAGTTTAATGGCTATTCGCCAGAACGTTACCCGGCGACTCACTTTCAAGACGAATCCGCGCACCAGAAACACACAGAAAAAGTGTGCGGCGCACAGAAAAAGAGCGAATAAGGAACGTTCGGCCGGATAGCGCTTCCAACACCCCGCCAAAGCTGGCAACATCGCGCCTTTTTTTACGCGGCACCCACGGGTTTGCACGATCAGACACCCGTTCGGTTGTTGATGGGGCGACAGTCTGCTGCGCCGATGCGACAACCCGCCACATGCCACCCGTTTACCGCTCGTAGCGCTGTTGGCTGCCATTGAAACGCTATGCTAGCTTGGCCGCCTCGCCAGGAAGGCCCGCCAACAGCAGGAGCGCAACATATATGAGGAACGCACATGGCTGAGGCCACGCCCGCGCTTGAAATCCGCAACTTGCACAAACGCTACGGACAGCTGGAGGTGCTCAAAGGCATCTCGCTGACCGCCCGCGACGGCGACGTGATCTCGATCCTCGGCTCTTCCGGTTCCGGCAAGTCCACGTTCCTGCGCTGCATCAACCTGTTGGAAAATCCGCATCAGGGCCAGATCCTCGTGGCCGGTGAAGAACTCAAGCTCAAGGCCGCGAAGAACGGCGAACTGGTCGCCGCCGACGGCAAACAGATCAATCGCCTGCGCTCGGAGATTGGTTTTGTATTTCAAAACTTTAATCTGTGGCCACACATGAGCGTGCTCGACAACGTCATCGAGGCCCCGCGCCGCGTGCTCGGCCAGAGCAAGGCCGAGGCCATCGAAGTCGCCGAAGCGTTGCTCGCCAAGGTCGGCATCGCTGACAAGCGCCACGCCTATCCGGCGCAATTGTCCGGCGGCCAGCAACAACGCGCCGCCATCGCCCGCACGCTGGCAATGCAGCCGAAGGTGATCCTGTTCGACGAACCCACCTCCGCACTTGACCCGGAAATGGTTCAGGAAGTACTTAGTGTCATCCGCGCATTGGCCGAAGAAGGCCGCACCATGCTGCTCGTGACCCACGAAATGGGCTTCGCCCGCCAGGTCTCCAGCGAAGTGGTGTTCCTTCATCAGGGCCTTATAGAAGAGCAAGGATCGCCACAGCAGGTGTTCGACAACCCGCTTTCGGCGCGCTGCAAACAATTCATGTCCAGCAACCGCTAACGGAGCAACATGCATGCAGAATTTCAAAAAGGTCTTCCTGGCCGCCGCCGTCACCCTCGCGTTCACCGCCGGTGCCATGGCTGAAACCCTGAAGATGGGCATCGAAGCGGCCTACCCGCCGTTCAACAATAAAGACGCCAGCGGCCAGGTGGTCGGCTTCGACAAGGAAATCGGCGACGCCCTGTGCGCGAAGATGAAAGCCGAATGCTCCGTCGTCACCTCTGACTGGGACGGCATCATTCCGGCGCTGAACGCCGAGAAGTTCGACTTCCTGATCTCCTCGCTGTCGATCACCGAAGAGCGCAAAGCCGCGGTGGACTTCACCGACCCGTACTACTCGAACAAATTGCAGTTCATCGCGCCGAAAAACGTCGACTTCAAAACCGACAAGGACTCGCTCAAGGGCAAGACCATCGGCACCCAGCGCGCAACGCTGGCCGGCACCTGGCTGGAAGACACCTACGGTGACGACATCAAGGTCAGCCTCTACGACACCCAGGAAAACGCCTACCTCGACCTGACCTCCGGTCGTGTCGACGCGATCCTCGCCGACAAGTACGCCAACTATGACTGGCTGAAAACCGACGCCGGCAAGAACTACGAGTTCAAGGGCGACCCGGTAGTGGAAAGCGACAAGATCGGTATCGCCGTGCGCAAGGGTGACAACGAACTGCGCAACAAGCTGAACGCCGCTCTGAAGGAAATCGTCGCTGACGGTACCTACAAGAAAATCAACGACAAGTACTTCCCGTTCAGCATCTATTGATCTGACCTGTGGGACCGGCGCCGTGATCAAGCGGCGCCGGCTCCCGACTTTGCCTGCCGCAATTTGAACAGAAACCCATGATTATCGACCTCTACGGATTCGGCCCGGCGCTCGCCGCTGGTGCGCTGATGACCGTCCAACTGGCCCTCACCGCCCTGTGCTTGGGCCTAGTGCTCGGCCTGCTCGGCGCCTTGGCCAAGACTTCCCCGTACAAGCCGCTGCAATGGCTTGGCGGTACCTATTCGACGCTGGTGCGCGGCGTCCCGGAATTGCTCTGGGTGCTGTTGATCTACTTCGGTACGGTCAACCTGATGCGTACCCTCGGTGAGTACTTCGGCAACCCCGACCTGCAACTCAACGCCTTTGCCGCCGGTGTGATCGCACTGGGCCTGTGCTTCGGTGCGTACGCCACGGAAGTGTTTCGTGGCGCCCTGCTGGCCATCCCCAAGGGCCACCGTGAAGCCGGCCAGGCCCTGGGCCTGTCGAAGTGGCGGATTTTCACCCGGTTGATCATGCCGCAGATGTGGCGCATCGCCCTGCCTGGCCTGGGCAACCTGTTCATGATCCTGATGAAAGACACCGCGCTGGTATCGGTCATCGGTCTGGAAGAAATCATGCGTCACGCGCAGATCGGTGTGACCGTGTCGAAACAACCGTTCACCTTCTATATGGTCGCGGCAATCATGTACCTCGGCCTGACGGTGCTGGCGATGACCGGCATGCACTTGCTGGAAAAACGCGCCGCCCGCGGCTTTGCGAGGAGCGCGCAATGAACTGGGAAGTCATCATCAAGTGGCTGCCGAAACTGGCACAGGGCGCGACGCTGACGCTGGAACTGGTCGCCATCGCGGTCATCGCCGGCCTGCTGCTCGCCATTCCGCTGGGCATCGCGCGCTCTTCGAAGCGTTGGTACGTGCGTTCGCTGCCCTACGCCTACATCTTCTTTTTCCGCGGCACACCGCTGCTGGTGCAGCTGTTCCTGGTCTATTACGGCCTGGCGCAGTTCGACGCGGTGCGTGAAAGCGCTTTGTGGCCGTACCTGCGCGATCCGTTCTGGTGCGCGACCGTGACCATGACACTGCATACGGCGGCGTACATCGCCGAAATTCTGCGTGGAGCCATTCAGGCAATTCCACACGGTGAAATCGAAGCTGCGCGGGCCTTGGGCATGTCCAGGCCCAAAGCGATGTTCTACATCATCCTGCCCCGTGCCGCGCGCATCGGCCTGCCGGCCTATAGCAACGAGGTGATCCTGATGCTTAAGGCCAGCGCTCTGGCCAGCACCGTGACCCTGCTGGAACTGACCGGCATGGCCCGCACGATCATCGCCCGCACTTATCTGCCGGTTGAGATCTTCTTCGCCGCCGGTGTGTTCTATCTGGTCATGGCTTACGTGCTGGTACGCGGCTTCAAGCTGCTGGAGCGCTGGCTGCGCGTCGATGCCTGCCAAGGCCGCTGATACTTCCCACGTGCTGACGGGCGAGGCTCTACTCGCCCGCTTCACCGCGCTGGATGCTTTCTTGATTAAGCATCAGGCGCTGTGGAAACCACGTCCGTTCACCCATCTTTTGCTTGCCTGGGAAGCTTCTTATCCCGAACTGTCTGCGTGGCTACGCGGGCGATCGCTGGAAGATGCAGAACGCGCGCATAACCATCCTGCTGATCTTGTCGATGCGCCAGAGCCGTTCGCTTCATTGGCGAAGTTGTCGGCAGAGTTGAGTGCGGTCGGTGGGTTGCCGGGGCGTGCGCTTGAAGCTGCCGGGCATCGCTTGAATGTCGATGTGCCTGGGCGCAAGTGGCAGCAGATCGAGGCGTTTGCCGGTCGCCTATCCTTTGCCTCGCAGCCGACGCATTGGCTGGACTGGTGCTCCGGCAAAGGGCATCTGGGACGGCGCCTGTTGGGTGCCGGGCAACAATTGACTTGCGTTGAATACGATCCGGTGCTGGTCGCCAGCGGTCAGGCCTTGAGTCAGCGTCATCATCTGCACGCTTTGCATGTCGAACAGGATGTGCTCGCGGCGGATGCCCCAGCCGTATTGAACGCCGCGCACACCCCCATCGCCCTCCACGCGTGCGGTGATCTTCATGTGCGCTTGATGCAACTGGCCAGTGCCGCAGGTTGCCAGCAAATGGCGATTGCGCCCTGCTGCTACAACCGCATCAGTCGCAACGAATATCACGCCTTGTCCTGCGCAGGATCGGCATCGCTTCTACAGCTCTCGCTGGAAGATCTGTCGCTGCCGATGAGCGAAACCGTCACCGCCGGTGCGCGCGTCCGACGTCAGCGCGACACCTCGATGGCTCGTCGCCTGGCTTTCGACCTGCTGCAACGGCAAGTGCGCGGCGTCGATGAATACCTGCCAACGCCCTCCCTGCCCAGCGCCTGGCTGGATAAACCGTTTGCGGACTATTGTCTCGATCTGGCAGCACTGAAGGAGTTATCCACAGTCGGCTTGCCAGACTGGTCGACACTCGAAGCCGCCGGTTGGCGGCGGTTGGCCGAAGTGCGCAACCTCGAATTGCTTCGCGGTTTGTTCCGACGACCGCTGGAGCTTTGGCTGAATCTGGATCGGGCGCTTTTCCTCGCAGAACAGGGATACGTCGCACGCCTCGGCACCTTTTGCGACACCTCACTCACACCGCGTAACTTACTGCTGCTCGCCGAACGCGCTGAAAACATCACAACCTGTGGATAACTCTGTTGATGGATTTTCCGTGGATCCAATATCTGCGCCTGTTTCGTCGACTTAACAACACTGGTCATTTTTTGTTCACATAAATAAAAACCGGTAAAACAGGGATTTGCGAACAAGATGAGAATGGCTTCACAAAAACTCGCCCAAGCAGTGCTCGCGCCTCTCAGTTGTGCATAAGCTGCCAATCAAAACGACATAACCGGCGAATATTGGGCTGGCCGAGTGAATAACTGCAGGGTCTCGAAAGCCCAGACTCAACCGTACGCCCTGCATAAATGCCTTACTGCGCTTGAGGTACAAAAGCTGCGCATTAATTTGCGTAGGGCCTGATTTTTCCGGAATGCAAAAATAGTCTGAATTCAGGGGTTTACAGGATCTACCCAATCGCTATAATCGTCGCCCACACGCCGGTATAGCTCAGTTGGTAGAGCAACTGACTTGTAATCAGTAGGTCCCGGGTTCGACTCCTGGTGCCGGCACCATACAAAACAAAGCCCCTGCAGAAATGCAGGGGCTTTGTTGTTTCTGGCGCTTGGAGCTCACTAGGAGGTCCGCATCGCTGCGACAAAACAAACGACGCCTTATCTCAACCAGCAGCCCCCTACTCTGCCCGCGTGCCTGGACCCGTTACAATTTCACATCAGCCCAACATTGACGGGCTCTTGCACCTACCTATAATGCACCCCAACACACCCGCCAAGCCTAGGTTGACCCAGTCAGCAAGCTCAAATCGTGCGGGTTTTTTTTGCCTGGAGAAAACTACATGAGGCCCTTCGACAAGCCGGCCCTCAGCGTAGAACAGCAATTGGAACTGCTAAAGCAACGAGGCCTGCAAGTCGCAAATGACGAGCGCGCCATGCGTTTCCTGGAAGTGGTCACGCTGTTTCGCTTGAGCCCCTACATGCGCCCTTTTCAGGAAACAAACCCTGAACACACCTTCAAACCTGGTAGCACTCTGAAAGCAGTCGTCGACATCTACCGCTTCGATGGCTCGTTGCGACGCATAACCATGGATGCTATCGAACGTGTCGAAGTCGCCATACGAGCGACTATCAGCAATCACATGAGCCCTAAGTACGGGCCTGACTGGATAGCTGACGCGTCAATCTTCTCTTCTTCATATTCACACGGCGATTTATTGCGGCCCCTGCGCGATCAACTGGGCAAGGAGCGCAACAAACTGGGACGTGAGATTGATCGTATAAAAAAGAGCAGCCGAGCTGATCAGGTCCAGCAGCAGCGAATTGAAAATCGCATGCGCGATAACTATTTTCGATTCTACGGATCAACCTATTCCCATCCCGAGTTGCCGCCCGCTTGGGCTGTTCTGGAAGAGCTTAGCCTTGGGACGGTATCCACGATGTTCAATGCCATAGGCAAAAGTGTTGACAAGAAAGCGATCGCGAGCAGATTCAATCTCCCCTTCGAAGTACTGGCCTCCTGGCTCCACACTCTGACCTTCATTCGAAACTGCTGCGCCCACCACTCACGAATATGGAACCGGGAGCTCTCGATTCGACCATCCTTACCTAAAGAATGGATCATCCAAAATGCTCCTGGCGACCGGCCTCAACCCAAGCAGCGGCTATATATAGTGCTAACGATGCTGGCGTATTTAACCGATTTGATCAGTCCAGACAGCCAGTGGAAATTTCACTTGGCCGAAATAATGGACCAGAGGGAACCGGGTGATTTGAAACTTATGGGATTTCCAGATGACTGGAAACGGCAATCGCAATGGTGTTTGGAGTAAGGAAAGCCAGACGTCTTGTTTTTTTCGCCATTGCACCCGTGAAAGTGTCAGGAGCGAACGCTTGCCTGATCCAAAATTTGATGCATAAACCACAGATTGCTAACGGTGGATGATTTCAGATAGAACCGCAGAACTCCCAAAAAATTCGAGCCCTAGTCCGGATTAACCACAGGCGTAGAAAAGATCGGGCAAAGCGCTGTCGTTGACAGCAACCCCAGGTAGCCAGAACCTTTAAGGCTACACCACACCGTGGTGGTTCTCCCAAAGTGCGATTAGCGTCCGGCGGCTCGCACGGTCACAGCGATGTGATGGATGCCTACTTTTACCAGTGTGCCCACTGCGGCAACTCATTCCCTTTCATAGCTGCCCTGCAGCAACCTATCCGCTTGGCCATTCCCGTGCGCCAACCTGCGCCCGTCTCTTTCTCCCGGAAAGAGACGGGCGCTCCTACCGCTGCTGCAGCCCAACTCGTACAAGGCTTTGCGGCATTCCCCCTCGTGACAATCGGCGTGACAAACACCGAAGTCACCAGCAACAGCGATGCAGGTGATGATGCCGCAGCCCAAGGAATGGACTGCACCTGACTGACAGTCAGGCATGCCCCGGTCATCGCATCCCTGCCTTCACCTGACTCAGGATCTCGCGGCACCGGTTTCGTCAGCCAGTGCAGCCTCCACCCGCCCACCTCTTCGGAGGTGATCAGGAGGCCAGATCATGAGATGCCCAAGCTCCCGGTCGTAAGGAGCCGCCAGTCCCGCGTTAGTGGACAACCCTCACAGGTCGCAGGGGCCTTGATCCCTGATAACACTCAACATCCATGGCGGGATGACGTGGGGAAAGCTTGAAGAGTTTTGGCTTTAAAATGAGCTTGATCATGGCACTGGTAGGTAGACGGGATGGGCGCAATTTTGGATAGGGTCGACAACTGAGCTATGCCGGGCCGCAGGCATTGAAAGACATGTTCGGCGGCGGACACTACGGAACGGTCAAGGCGCACAGTGATCGCTGGCAAGCGTTTGTACGCGGGTGTCAGTCGGAGAATGGGCCTGGCTTTAACGATTCGCGGAAGATTGATCGGCAGACCTTACTGGATTACGCAGGACATCTACGTCAGCAGGTTGAACAAGGCGCTATCTGCATCGCCACCGCGCAAAATCGGTTGTCCAGCGTGAACCGAACCATGGCCGCGCTTCGCGGTGATCCGTATGTGAAAGTGCGGAGTCCGAGCAAGGCGCTGGGAATGCGGCGCACCAGTGTTCGTCGCTCGGTACCGCAAGGCCAAGACCGCGAACATGTGAAACGGATAGTCGACGTACTCTGCGAACACCAAATGCCACGCGCCGCCGCCATCGCTCAGTTAGCGCGAGCCACCGGCATGCGCTTACGCGAGGCGATTTTGGCCGACCTTCCTCGGCTGCTACGGGAAGCCGAGCAACTCGGGAGAATCAACATCCAAGACGGCACCAAAGGTGGCCGCTCGGGGTCCTCGGCCCCTCGATGGATAACGGTGGACGATCACATCCGCGACGCACTGGCATTCGCCCTTCAAGTCTCGCCTGACGGTAGCCGCAACCTGCTTGCAGCGAATGAACGCTACCTCGACTTCCAACAAGTAATCGTTCGCCCCGCACGGGAGATTCTCCACACGCACAACCTCAAGGGTTTCCACGAATTGCGGGCGACCTATGCGTGCGAACGCTATGAGCAAATCACCCAGCATCTTGCGCCCATCAATGGCGGCAGTTGCTACCCGCTCGACAGACACCTCGATCAGGAGGCCCGAGCACAAATCAGCTATGAGCTGGGGCACGGTCGTATCGATGTAGTTTCGGCTTACATCGGGGCCCGAGCATGAGTAAGACATTCGATATGGAGCTGTTCCTGGCCGGCGTCCTGACTGAATCTCATACCCCACGCCAACGCCACCTACGTCAGGCGAAGGCTATCCAATCAGCAATCGCTGAACGCGGGGAGCAAGATAATCCATGGGCATGGCAGCAAAAGCATCTTGACTGGTTTCTAAATCAGCACGTCAATCATCACGCGGAATCGACACGCTATTACTATCAACTGACCATGAACTTGCTCGCTCTTCGCTTAGGGAAACCCTGGCAGTTCAGACGTTAGGAGAACTTAGCTATCAACCTAGAGCGGGCATCCGAGGTGTGTGTCTGGGATGGTCCAGCGCCGGAGCTACCCAGAGAGAACGTATTGCAATCAGTCGGTGAGCTGCCTGAACTCGACCACTGCGTCTAAGAATGCGAACTCTACGAAACCTCGGCGCGTAGACATGCGGCTAGTGAGCGCTGAGGAAAATACAAGAGAGTCTATTCATCAGATGGTTAGGGGATTCTTCTCTATGAAATCTGATCAATCTGTCTTAGAATCCAAACAGATTTGTTTTTTTTTGAGGCAGTTGTGACCGGCGCAATCTCCTTCACAGTCAAGGACATCTGCCAAGCACTGGGCGGGATTTGCCGTTCGCGTGTGCATGCCTGGACTCGGCTGCCGCCATTTTCGTTGATCGAAACATCCGAAAGAAGCGCCCGTCGATTCAATGTAGCCGACCTTCTAACCATGGCGACATTGCAAAAGTTAGAAGATATTTACGGAATCAAAAGCCGTGAGTTGTCTAAACTCTCTGCTGGCATTCACAGGTATTTGATTGAGCCCAAAGTAATCGGCACGGACGATCTGGTCTTCATCAGACTCAAAGATGGTTCGGTATATAGCCTGCCCTCTACCACGATTAGCGAACCTGGCTTGGTCCTCGACCTAGCTGAAGAGCGTGAACGGATCAGTGTGTTTCTCGGAGTTGCCCCCCCGCAGCGTCAACTGGCATTGGTCGGTAGCATGTCGGCCAAAATCCGATGAGCACTTCCGAGCGCTTGGTCGAATTTGGCGCTAGAACTGCCGACTGCGTTGAGCTTTCTCAGGTAGATGATCCTCGCGTACTGCGCTATGTCGATCTTGTACGTCACGGCGGCATGCCGATGGTCGATACTATCGTCGAGGAACAGTCGCAACCTCTTCTGTATGTAATTGACGCAACTCGTCTGTCCGGCCCTCGCAAGTCCATTGAAAAAATTGCTGAGCTTCGCCGAAAGCTGGCAATGCGTGGCGACCCTGCCTGGCTTGGCATCCTGTCTCCTGGCAGACTGGATATTTATTCGACCGATCTACGACCAACACCTGACCTTGAGCCGACCATCTTCTGCGTCGAACAACCAGAATCCATCAGCGTGCTACCAAGGCTTGCGCAAGGCGAGGACCTAGCGACGCCCTCCCGCATTCTCTTGCGAGATGTGCTGTTTGGGCTTATGACAGACGCAGGACAAGAGCTAAAAGACCTCGGCCTTACAACTGATGAAAGCATTGCGCTCACTGGACGGGCTCTTTTTTTCCGTTACCTCATGGGAAGGAAAATCATTGATGAGCGCCATTTACCTCATATATCTCTGAACGCTCGGTCCCTTGAGGCATGTTTTAGTAGTGCGGAGAGTCTCGCTGAGACAAATGCGTGGCTAGATCGGATATTCAACGGCGATATTCTGAAGCTCCCTACCCGTAACTACCCTGAGTACTTCAGAGATCTAATACAGCGACTCGGTAATAGGACTGTTCGCCCCCTTGAGGCAATCCTAGGGCTAGACCTACCTATCGGACCTGGCGCCTCTCAAATACCGTTAAATTGGGGGGATCTGGATTTCGATCACGTTCCTGTAGGACTACTCAGCGAAACCTACGAAGAACTGATGTACCGCTTTGATGCTGAGGCTAGACGCAATACAAGTGTGTACTACACACCGTCACACATCGCCGAGTACATGGTCGCGGAAGCTCTATACGGCCATAGCAAGGGATCTCATGCACGAGTTCTGGATCCTGCATGTGGAGCTGGTGTTTTCCTAGTAGCGGCTTTCCGTCAACTAGCTGAAAAGCGTTTTGCTGAGACAGGCTCGCGCCCAGACCGCCGTGTGCTGAGGGAAATACTTAACAACCAGTTAGTCGGATTCGACATAAATACTCACGCGAGAACCCTCGCGGCCCTAGCTCTTTATCTAACTGCACTCGAGCTCGATCCCGCCCCTACTCCAGTAGAAGCGCTAACCTTTGAGAAACTAGAGGGCCGGGTTCTAATTGATGTCGCCGATCCGGAGGCTGACACTTTAACCATAAGGCCGATGGCTGGTAGTCTTGGGAAACATGTACCAGAAATTTACCGGGGTGCATTTGACCTTGTCGTTGGCAACCCGCCTTGGACTAGCCTTACGCCTGCTTACAAAGAAGTTGATCATATCTTCACCGAGCGCTGCCGAGAGATTGCTCTGCGTCGTGGGTTAGTTGACATTGCTCAAAAATATCGGAACCCAGATCGTGTCCCCGACCTCCCCTTCGTTTGGGGAGCGATGGACTGGGCTAAACCCGGGGGTCGGATAGCCCTTGCCCTAGCAGGACGCTGGCTGTTCAAGATGTCCCCGGCAGGCTTCGCCGCTCGCAAGGCCATTTTCAATTCTCTGGCTGTCACAGGAATACTTAACGGTGCATCCCTTCGACAAAGTAGAGTTTGGCCAAACGTAGATCAGCCCTTTTGCCTATTATTTGCGGATAATCGGCTGGCCGAAATAGACGACCAGTTTATTTTAGTTAGCCCAGATGAGGACCCTGAGCTCAATGCAAAAGGGCGTATGCGTATTGATGCAAATGATGCGGAACCTGTTTCGCTGAGCTTGGCTGCTGAACAGCCTGACCTCATCAAAACTCTATACCGTGGATCAACACTGGATGTCTCTATCATCCGGCGCATACGCGAATATACAAAGATCACTATCGGGGAATATTGGAGTTCCGAGTGCGGCCTATACTCCAGTCAAGGCTACCAGGTTGCTAGCCGCTCAAACGATGACGCCTTCCTAAAGGATCTTCCTAACATAGGCGCACATTATTCAAGACACCCTTTTGTTGTTAAAACGCTGGAACTGCCTTCCTATCAACCCAGCGGGTTGCATCGGCCTCGTCAGCCCGAAATTTATCGTGCACCACTCGTACTGGTCCGAGAGGGCAATCGAGCAGACCGATCGCGGGGGAGAGCTTTAATATCTGACACAGACCTCGCCTACTCAGAGTCCTATTATGGCTTCTCGGCCGCTGGTCATGAACAAGGCGAATTTCTGACTCAATATCTCTTGGTTTTGATCCATAGCCAAGTTTTTGAATACTTCACCCTGATGGCGAGCGGGAAATTTGGCCTGGAACGAGAGGCCCTCCAAGTTCGAGATGTGGAGGAGTTTCCATTTGTCCCTCCAGAAAATTTGTCCCACGCTGTACGTGCTTCGATTGAAAGCGCTGCGTCTAATTTGACTATAGATCAGCCAAATTGGGAAGAACTCGATAAAGCTGTGCTAATGCTATACGGACTTGGGAAACGTGATGCCGAGGTGATCAGAGACACTTTGTCCACACGATCTCCATTCCCAATTTCAAAGAAAATTGCTCTCACTCCAGCTTCTGCTGAGCAGGGAAAACTTTTTTGCACTCGAGTAGAGAATGAGTTGGCCAATGTGCTAGGAACCAACGATAAAAAAGTCAGCGTAAAATTTCTACCAAATAAAACAAAGCTCCCTTGGAAGTTTATATCAATTTCTCTAGGTGAAGAAAGTTTAGCCACCCTGCCATCAGATTGGATAGAGCAAGCAGATAATCTCGCAGTTAGCCGATTGACAATCATTGACGAGCAAAAGGCCTCAATAACTATTGGCTTATTAGATAGATATCGCTACTGGACCCAGACTCAAGCTCGCCTTCTTGCTTCAGATATTATTTGGCAGCACGGAGCATTGCTGGAGGAGCGATCCAAGCGATGAGCGGCCTGATGACCCGTGCCAGGTGCAGAGCACCTGCTGACCAATTGCCAAAAGCAATTCCGACAGCACTCATAGTCGTTGTCCAGAATGCGATATCTTTAGCATGGCAGTATCTTCTAGACGAAGTCCGAGAGGGTAACTTCTCAATTTGTCATTCCACCGAAGATGAAATCACTGAAAAACTATATATGATCCTCGGTGAATTAGATGCCGCAGACGATGATGCGATTCCCGGATTATCTCTGCTTCAAACCCCAGTTCGAGAGGGCAACATCCGGAGTTTTGATGGCGAGCACTTGGACAAGCAACCTGACCTTACATTTCGCCCCATCAAGGGTCAGATCCCCTCCAACAACTCTGTCCCAACTGCAATTTTCATAGAGTGCAAACCTGTCGATTCTACCCACCCAGTACCAAGTACGTACTGCCGAGCCGGACTCATCCGCTTCGTAAATGGTGACTATGCATGGGCTGTTGACCGCGCAATGATGGTTGGTTACGTACGCAACATATGCGTTTTACCAGACGGACTTGCTGCTGCTCTGGCAGATCCAGCACTCAGTAGTGAGCTTGGTTCAAGTGGCAAGCTTGCACCCCTGCCAAACAGCGCATTGGGAGATATTGTCTGCCAGTCAACTCATAGGCGGGCCTTCGTATTGCCAGGTACAAGCAGCGCAGCAGGTGAAATTCACATCAATCACCTATGGCTCCATCCTGAAGAGCCATGCGAAAGATCCAGGTGCAGAGTAGTATTGAGCCACTCAAAAGCGCTAAGTGCAGATGTATCAACAAGCTGAACCTCACAGGTTCTCCTGTCCAGTTGTTAAACCTTCGATATTGAAGGTCATATTGTAACTACTCCATGCCCCAATACTCAAAACCACCATCTGACGAAAGCGCCTTAACTATGCCGCCTTGCAACTCAGACCTAAATCCGTTTTAATCACTGATTTATGAGCTCGCATTCAAATGCCGTCGGATCGGAGCCACATCCATTCTGCCCCTCAACACTTTTTGCTACACCGTCAGCTATAAACACTAAGTCAAATTTTTTGATTTATGAACTAACGCGCTTCAATTCTAGACAGCCTATCTCTTAGCCCATGCGCCCTCATCGGCATTTCAAATCAAAAGGGTAGAAATAGGGATAAGAGGATAGCCATACCAAATAAAATTATTTATAAATCAATTTACTAGGATCTGCTTCGACTCCTGGTGCCGGCACCATACAAAACAAAGCCCTTGCAGAAATGCAGGGGCTTTGTTGTTTCTGAGTCAGCCAAGAAGTCAACTATGGGGATCAGGCAGGATGCAAATCCCGCAACGCCTCAGGATGCTGACTTGCGACCCGCAAGAGAGTCTGCGCTGCACCCGTCGGTTACCTGCGCCCCTGCTCCCAATCCTGCAACGTCCGCGCTTATGCCTCGCAGTATCTGCAGGAGCCAAGCAAGGCACTGATCGATGATGTGGTGAAAGTAATGGATGCGCCACCAGACAGGCATTGATGCAAACCGCCATTCGAAGCCCTCGTTGATGCGAGGGCTTTTTGCATTTCAGGCCTGCCGAAAACATGCCGGCCTTCCTCAAGATCCCTTGATGCGCGGACATAACCGACTTCCCTCCTGCATCTATCCAGA
Source organism: Pseudomonas sp. Sample_20 (assembly GCF_004307585.1). Taxonomy (NCBI): domain Bacteria; kingdom Pseudomonadati; phylum Pseudomonadota; class Gammaproteobacteria; order Pseudomonadales; family Pseudomonadaceae; genus Pseudomonas; species Pseudomonas sp. Sample_20. The sequence goes on from NZ_RCOA01000060.1 coordinate 77,547, forward strand.
TAACCCGCCAGCCACTGGAGCGTTCTTGGCCAACGCCTCGGCTGCCCAGCAGCCAAACGGGAACTAACGCCGAGCGCAACACTCACTTACAAAGCGCGGCGCTATAGAAGAGTCATCTCGCTTCATCACGTCAGCACAACGGACTGAATGCATGACATGGACCAAGAGACCATCGATGAACTCAACATCAGAAACGCCAAACGGCTGCGCACGATCGCAAATCAGGGACTTTTCTGACTGTCGAAACATTGCTCAAGGCGCTGTATTCATTATCGCGTCGGGTAACTCCGCGAAGGACTTTCCCATTGAACAGTTTGCCGATATCCCGATGATCACGGTGAACGGCGCGATATCCATGTTCATGGGAACAGGCATCAAGCCGTTCTTCTACGCATGCACCGACACCAGTTTTTCGCTACAACAGCCTGACTTGTTTGCCTATGCGATGCGCACCAGTCAGCGAGTAGCTCTCTGGGCTCGCCAGGCCCAGGAACTGGCCGTTGAACCGACAGGTGATCTCTATCTTCTGAAGAAAGCGCCCAAACCAACCCTGACTGAATGGCTACTTCGCAACAACCAGGATCTGGTACGTAATCGAGCTGTTTGGGGTAGCCGAAACCGCAGTATCGGGTTCAGCAAAAACCTGGCCCATGGTTTTTTTGATGCCCGCACAGTCTTGTATCTCGCACTCCAACTTGCCTATCACGCAGGCTTTTCAAAGGTGATTTTGGTGGGAGCGGATATGAACCAGTCGGCCGGGCGTTTTTACGAGACTGATGGAAGCTCTATCTCCCCGTGCGGGCTGGACCAGCATTTTCATTCCAGAATTCTTCCATCTCTGAAACTCATGTCCGACAAAGTCATCGACAGTAAATTTGCCGTTTACAACTTGTCGCCCTCTTCGCGAATTCCATCCAGCGTCATTCCCGTCACAACGCTCGACGAAGTCAAAGCGATAATTCAGACCTGACTGATCTCGAATACAAACGAAATTCTGCCCTCACTTGCGCTCCAGACATAGCGCAAATGCTTGCCCTGCTTCGGAATCGATACCGCCGGCGGCCGAAACGCCGCAACGCACTCATGCCCGGGCAACCGCACGCTGTTATAGAGCAAGCCCCACGACTCGGCGTCGCGCAGTCGTTGCGCGAACAGTTGTGATGGGCCATAGGCTTCAGGATCAGGCTGATGCAGATGATCAAAGCCATGGCGAACGTCATGCAGCGGCTTGATCACCTGATTGATGTAAGTACGCATGGTCAATTCGAGATCGGCTTCCCGGGTCGCCGCGAGAAAGCGTTCCTGATGAAAACAGGTTTCAGCGATGGCCGCACTCTGGCTGCTGGCGGCGTAATAGACGCCGAAGGTGCCGTCACTGAAACGGCTGCGTTTGCCGACGTGAGTGAACGCGGCCATCACCGGGCTGGAACCGGGGCCGGACAGGCGATCTTCGGGACGTACGCGGGCAAGGACGCCGGCCTGTTCGACCAGCCGATCATTGGTCAGTGCTTCGATGGCGTAGGCAACTTCGAGGTCCTCGGGGTCGAGGACGTCTTCGAACAGTGCAATCGGCGGGAAGCTGCTGTTGACGATGCGATACGCCCGCGGCCATGGCACATCCACCGGCGCCGGCGCTTTCAACCGCGCACTCCGTCGAGGTAGCGGCGCACATCGGCGATATCGACCACCCGGCCTGCCAGCATGTAATCCAGGGCGGTTTTGCCATTGAACGGTGCCGCCGTGTTGGGGCTGCTGACCCAATCGTAGGCGCGCTCGCGGCTATTGCTGAAGATGATGCTCAACGCCTTGTGAATACCCATCAGGTAAGAGATGCGCTCGAGGGTGTCATGGGGCAGGCGTATGTTTGGCAGGTGTTTGTATTTATAGAACGTGGTGTTGCCGACTCCTCCGAGCAGGGTGCGTTGTTGCTCGGCATTGCAGCCCCAGTGCTCCATGAGGTTGAAGAAGAACTTCAGCGCAACGCGGCCGGCTTCGGGGGCGTCGAGTTGTTCGCGTGGGTTTAACGCAGTAGATGAAGTTGGCATTTGGCCGCCTCCAGAGAAATCATCATGCCTTGAGGTTAGTACATATCTGTACATTTACTCAAAATTAATACACTGATGAACAACCGTGCAGACTGAAAAATCCATACTGCTTGCACACATTTTTTGATCTCCATCACCCCCATCCCACCAAAAACCCCGATCCTCTGTCAGCCTCCAGCCATCGGCGGGGAAATCAATTCGCTACTAAATCCGCGACAACTATGCTCAGGTGCAGGAATATAGCCGGCATATGGCGCCGTTTCGGTCGTTTCGTACACAACAATACCCAGCCCACTTCAGAGGGCATTACCCATGGATAGCAGAACCTTACGCAACCTCATGCGCATCGTGCAGACCGGCTCGTTGTCGGCCGCAGCCGAGCATTCGTGCCTGACCGTGCAGGCGTTGGCCGCACAGTTGAACAAGGTCGAAGAGCAGTTCGGTTTCCGCTTGTTTCGCCGTTCCAACAAGGGCCTGACGCTGACGCCGCAAGGCACGGAGCTCACGCCTTACATCGACAAAGTGTTGATCGCCACGCGACAGATGGAAGAAAAGGTCGAGGCGCTGAAGGTGCCCGGGCAGCGCACGTTGAAGGTGGCGTTGAACAACACCCTGTCGCCTGATTTCAACCGGCGCATGATCGGACGCCTGATCGAGGTGTTTCCCGATTATCAGATGGAGTTCAGCTACGCCGAGTCGATGGAAAATCTCAGCAAGCTGAAGAACGAAGATTTCGACCTTGCCGTGCTGATCGGCCCGCAGCGGCCGGGGCTGCCGAGCATCGTCCTGCCGGAGGTTCAGGTGCAGGTGGTCGGTGCGCATTGCGGTCAGGAAAACGATCCGCTGACCTTGCTGGGCAACAAGTTTCAGGTGCGTCCTGCGGAAGATTGTCCGTATTCCCACAGTTTTCTGCGCTTTCTCGACGCCGGACTGGGCAATCACGAGAACGGCCAGCGCATGGTCTATTCCTGCAGCGAAACCCTGACGCTGTCGTTGATCACGCAGATGGATGCGGTCGGCATGGTCTCGCGTGAAGCGGCGCAGAAGAACGGTCTGACGATTTTTCCCGGTTTCGAGGATTTCCTCGAAGTACGCCTGGCGGTAAACAACCCGGAGTTGTCGCATCAGGCGCTGAACGATGTCGTTGATCTGCCGCTACATGAACGAGCCGAGCGCAATGTACGCAGCCGTCCCCACCGCCACACTGAGAAAGAGGTTTTTGCTGAAATACGCACATAGCAACGTCGGAATTGCAGCATAGAATTCCGGGCGATCGAGCTGGATCTGCCGATCCTTGATCAACAGGGGTGTGAGGCTGATCGCAGCGACGATCGCCACCGGCAGATATTCCAGCGCCCGCGCCACGAACGGCGGCCAGTGTTCGGTGTTGATCTGCAGCGGCAATGCGCGCGGCAGGAAGGTCACCGCCATCATCAGCACCACCACCAGAATCAGGAACGTTTGGTCAGGCATACACCCACTCCGCAGCCCACAAACGTGGCGATAAATACGTTGAAGGGCGAACTGCCGATCAGGCTCAGTGCGCCCATGCAGACCACGGCAGCAGCGGCCGCAATCAGTTTGTTACGCGTGTTGCACAGCGAGACCAGCACGTAGAGCATCATCGCCGTCAGCGCGTAATCGAGCTGATATTTGATCAAGTGCGCCGCGTACTGCGCGCAGACCGCACCGAGCAAACCGCCGAGCACCCACGAGGTGTGGCAGAACAGATTGAAACCGATCAGGTAACGCACGTTGACCGGTGCGCCTGTACCGAGCTTGACGCTGTGAAAGGCGAAGGATTCATCCGTCAGGCCACCGGCGTAAGCCCAACGCTCCATGCGGCTCAAGCCCAATGCACGCAGGGCTTTGGCCATGTACACCGACATCAGCATGTGCCGCGCATTGATCAGAAACGTGGTCAGCACAATGGTGGTCAGCGATGCGCCGCTGGAGATCAGCGCCAGCGCAGCGAACTGCGAGGCGCCGGCATAGACGAACAAGCACATCGCCACTGGCAGCCACATCGGCAGACCGGCATTGACCGCCATCAGCCCGAAGACAAACGACACGGTGAAATACCCGGCGACCACCGGGCTGGCTTCGGCAAACGTGCGCGACGGCTGATGAGTCGCCATCAGCGGCGCGCTGCCGGACCTTTCATTCATAGATCCCTCTCAAATGTTCTTTCGCCATGAGGCTCGCAAAAACCCTGGGCAGTCCAGAATCGCTTGCCCGCGAGGTTAGCATCGTCGACGAACAGAAACATCCGCAGCACCCCGACCCGTTTCATGTCGGACGACGCTGCTTCGACCAGACGCTGGCCCACGCCCTGGCTGCGGTAGCGCGGGCTCACGGCCAGATGGTTGATCGTGCCGCGACTGCCGAGCATGCCGCCGAGTACCGCGCCGACGATCTCGCCCTCGACATCGAAAGCCAGATACGCCGTGGTGGTTTTCTGGATCAACACGCCGCGCAGGCATTTGGCGTCCTGCCATTCGCAGAACGACACTTCATCGAACTGACGGAAGAAGCGCTCCATGCGTTGCGCATCCTTGGCGGTGGCGCGGCGCAGTACCACTGGCGTCGAGCACTCGACGCCGTCGATTGGGGTGATCTGATTAGCGAACAATGTCGAAAGCGGTCCCGGGCCGCGAGAAGGAAATCGCCAGAATCTGCCGGTACGCCATGGCATGGGTGTGGGTGTTGCGCGCCGGGGTCACGTAATGGCGCATGTCGCGATCAAGGAAATAGGTGGTATCGAGAATTTCCTCGTAGGTGGTCGCCGCCAGCTGTTGCTGATGAATGTCATACAAACGACTCTCAGCGCCCTCGACATTATTGCGCCCCCAGAAGTGCACGCCGCTGAACGGATAGCCGTCGCAATGAATGCCTTCAGGGGTGATTTCCAGCTGTTTGCCGGGTTTGATCTCGATGCGGATCTGATGGATCTGGCACTGCCAGATTTCATCGTGCAACTCTTCCGGCAGCACACTTTTGTACACTTCAAAATCGGTGTCGATCAGGCTGCGCATCACTGGCGAAGAGATCACTTCTTCGGAAAAGTCCTGGAAGTGGCGCACCACGCCACCGACGTAAGCGTTGTTCTCTTTCGATTGCACGTAAGCGCGATGCTCAAGTTGCTTGAGCTCACGGGTTTTCGGGTTGTATTCAAAGTCGCTGTAACGACGGTAACGCATGCCGGCTTCGGCCTGACCGTAGTAGCTGTCAGGCTCCATATTTTCCCAACTTTTGGTCAGTCTGACGAAGTCGGCAAAATGACCGTAGAGATTGAAGTCACCACCCTGGACGTTGACAAACTTGTCGCGCCGTAGCGATTCGCCCACTTCTCTGTTCAAAACGATCATTACCAAATTCTCCGCTGCGTTGAACGCCCTAATCTATTGGGTGGAGAATTTGCGTCCATGAGAAAGAATTTCAGGCATTTGAAGCACTGCTTGAAACGAAATCTGCAGCGCTTGAAAAACGACTTTTACATGACAAAAACACCGGTTATTTACGGTTTGCGCTGAAAAACCGGCGAAAAAAAAACCCCGAACGAATCGGGGTTTTCTCATTTTTCTTACAGCGGATCGATCATCAGAAGATGTTGATCGGATAGTCCACGAATACACGCAGTTCGTTACCGCTGACGTTGTACTCGCTGGATTTCTGCGACACGCGCAGGATCGAACTGCGCAACTTCACGCTCAGGTCTTTGGCCGGGCCACTTTGCACGACGTACTTGAACTGGTTGAAGATCTCACGCTCGGTGCCGCCTTCGCTGGTAGACGTGGTGATGTTGTCGCCGCGCACGTAAGCGAAGTTGTAGCTCAGACCCGGAACGCCGAACGAACCAAAATCCAGGCCGTAACCCAGCTGCCAGCTGCGTTCGTCTTCGGCGTTGAAGTCAGACCAGTAGGAGTTGGCCAGGTAGATGGAGTTGCCACCGTCGCCGACACGGCCCTGGTCTTTCTGGTAGCCGCCATAGGCGTAGCCCAGGTTGCTGTCGCCAGTGGAACGCTGATGCGCCACGGTGAACGAGTGCGGGCCGGTGGCGAAGGTGGCTGCCAGGCTCCAGATCTTGTTGTCGCGACCAGTGACGATGCTTTCGCCCGGCACGGTGTTTTCGCGTACGTACGAGCTGTCCAGCTTGGTGCGATAGCCGTTGAAGTCCAGGGTCAGGGACTGATCCTTGTTGAACGGAATCACATAGTTGGCGTTCACGTACTGTTTCTTCAAGACGTCTTCAACGTCGGACGCATACAGCGCGCCTTTGAAGTGTTCGGTGAACTGATAGCTGCCGCCCAACACGTTGATCGACTTCAGACCGCCGCTGTCACGGCCCTCATCGCTTTTGCGCGACTCGGCGGTGAATCGGCCGGCGTTCAATTCCAGGCCTTGGATCTCACGGGAGGTGATCAAAGTACCGGTATAGCTTTCCGGCAGCAGACGCACGTTGTCGTAGCTCAGCACCGGCAGGGCCGGCATCTGGTCGCCATAGGTCAACACGGTGTTGGAAACACGGAATTTGACCGCTGCGCCGCCCTTGGCGATGTCGTGGTTCGCACGACCGTCATTTTCCTGTTTGAAGAAGTCGATGCCGCCGGCGCCGCTACGGCCCTTGCCGCCGTCCAGGCGCAATGCGTACAGACCGAAAGCGTCCACGCCGACACCTACGGTGCCTTGAGTGAAGCCCGACGAGAACGTACCGATGGCCGCTTGGCCCCATTCGGCCTTGTCCTTGTTACCGTCTTTGTAATCACGATTGATGTAGGCGTTGCGCAACAGTACTTTCAGGCTGCTGTCTTCAACGAAACCCTTGGATTCGGCCTGGTCGTTAGCCATGGCCTGTGTAGCACTCAACATCCCCAGTGCGATCAGACTGATTCGCTTGTTCAACATTTTGTTTTCCTTATTACGGGTTGAAACGCGCTGTGTCGAACGGCTGAAACGGCGCTTTCTGCACTCTTGTATTCACCCCGAAACAAAAAAGCCCGCCGACGTTAACGTCATGGCGGGCCTGCTCCTTATTTTGAGTCATGGCGGTTAGCCACAGGCGTTGGGCCGAATCGTAGCCGCGCCCTGAACTGTGTGTCAATTTCAAGAATCGTCTTTAAATAGGCGAAAAACGTCTAAGAAACGTAATTTTTTTGCTGGGCGGTTGCAGAAAAAACGGATTAATCAGGGAGTTTGAACTGTGGGAGCGAGCCTGCTCGCGAAGCGCTGGATCAGTCAACAAAGTCATTGGCAGTGCTGACGCCTTCGCGAGCAGGCTCGCTCCCACTTTTGAATACCTGTGGATAAAAATCAGACAAAAAAAGCGCCGCCATCCCGGCAGCGCTTTTACCAATCCCTATTGTTCTTATCCTTCCATCACATCCCACAAGGCTTCCAGCTCGGCCTCGCTGAACAGGCCAGCGGGGTAACGCTCGATCATCATCCGGCGCGGATCAGGTTGTCTGATCTGACGCGTTCCATTGGACTTCAACCAGTGCGCGACAAGCTGGAGCGATTCGCCGTTGACGGCCATGGGATGCACAGTCCGCTCGCTGATTACGTTCACTTCGGCGTTCATTTCAGCGCTCTCTCCCCGTTCGTGAGCGGCTACGTTATCCAAGGTTTGTGACAGAACTGTTGAAGTTCCCCGCCCTCCCTAGTGCATCAGGAGCAATACAAGAGGTATGCCAAGGCGACCTGAATGTCGACCGGCGGATACAAACAAGCCCGCGGTCCTGACGGGCCGCGGGCTTGCTTTGATGCTGAGCGAGCTAATCATTGCCTGGCTGATTTGTGAATCAACTCAAGCTGTTACGACTCAACTCACTCTTTGTACGGCGCTGGCTGCTGTTGGGTAAGGCAGTGAATATTGCCGCCACCCAGTAACAGTTCACGGCCCGGCACCATCACGACTTCGTGCTGCGGAAACAGCTTCTGCAGGATTTCCCTGGCCGGGGCATCCATCGGGTCGTCGAAGCTCGGCGCGATGATACCGCCGTTGACGATCAGGAAGTTCACGTAGGAACCAGCCAGACGCACGGAAGGATTGCGCTCCTGCGAACCGTCCACCGCATCGACGCCGGCACACTCTTCTTCGGTCGCGTACAGCGGCCCCGGAATCGGCATTTTGTGCACCGTGAACGGGCGGCCCTTGGCGTCGGTGCTGCTTTGCAGCACTTTCATTGCGGCCTGGCAGCGCGGGTAGTTCGGATCCTGCGGATCATCGGTCCACGCCAGCAGCACTTCGCCCGGACGCACGTAGCAGCAGAAGTTATCCACATGGCCGTCAGTTTCATCGTTGAACAAGCCATCCGGCAACCAGATGATCTTGTCCACAGACAGATTGTCGCTGAGTACGGCTTCGATTTCTTCGCGGCTCAGGTGCGGGTTGCGATTGCGGTTGAGCAGGCATTCTTCGGTGGTGATCAGCGTGCCTTCGCCGTCGACATGAATCGAACCGCCTTCGAGCACGAAACCTTCGGTGCGGTAACGCGGGCTGCGCTCGATCTCGAGGATCTTGCCGCCGACCTGCGAATCGCGGTTCCACGGTGCATACAGGCCGCCATCGAAACCACCCCAGGCGTTGAAATCCCAGTTCACACCGCGCACTTCGCCATGGTTATTGATCACGAAGGTCGGGCCGCTGTCGCGAACCCAGGCGTCGTCGCTGGACATCTCCACCACGCGGATATTCGGCACATCGAGGCGCGCGCGGGCGTTTTCGTATTGGCCGGCGGAGACGGCAACCGTGACCGGCTCGAAACGGGCGATGGCTTTGGCCACGGCGGCGTGCGCGGCCTGCGCCGGTTTGCCGCCCAGACGCCAGTTGTCCGGGCGCTCGGGCCAGATCATCCAGGTCTGGGTCTGTGGCGCCCACTCGGCCGGCATGTAGAAGCCATCGGCGCGTGGGGTACTTTTCAATGTGGTCATCAGGACTCCAGGGAACCGTCGAGGGTTTTCAACGCGCCGTACAGATTCGGCCGGCGGTCGCGGAATGAACCCCACGCGCTGCGAATATGTTCCAGCTCGTCGAGGTTGAACGTGTGCACAAGAATACCTTCTTCGGTTTTATTCAGCTCCTGCACTTTTTCGCCGAACTGATTGGCGATGAACGAAGAGCCATAGAAGGTGATGTCGTAGCCGTCCTGTTCTTCGTTGCCGATGCGGTTGCTGGCGATCAGCGGCATCAGGTTGGCGCCGGCATGGCCCTGCTGCACTCGCTGCCAGTGATCGCGTGAAGAGATGGTCTTGTCGTGCGGCTCGCTGCCGATCGCGGTTGGATAAAAGAGAATTTCCGCGCCTTGCAGGGCCATGCTGCGCGCCGCTTCCGGGAACCACTGGTCCCAGCAGATGCCGACGCCGATTTTCGCGTAACGGGTATTCCACACCTTGAAGCCGGTGTCGCCCGGGTTGAAGTAATACTTCTCGTGATAGCCCGGGCCGTCCGGAATGTGGCTTTTACGATAAATCCCGAGGTTGCTGCCGTCGGCGTCGATGATCGCGATGCTGTTGAAGCGTGCACGCCCGGCCAGTTCGTAGAAGCTGATCGGCAGCACCACTTGTAGCTCTTTGGCAATTTTCCGGAAATGCTTGATGGCGACGTTCTCTTCAACCGTCGTCGCCAGTTGCAGGTAGTCCGGATTGGGCTTCTGGCAGAAGTACGGTGCCTCGAACAGTTCCTGGATGAGGATGATCTGCGCGCCTTTGGCGGCGGCTTCACGGACCAGTCTTTCAGCGGTTTCGAGGTTGGCTTCCAGGTCCCACGAACAGGCCATCTGCGTGGCGGCGACGGTAACGATACGGCTCATGAATCATCTCCGGGCTAGTGCTTTGACAGTCGAAGAATTCGACCGAAAAGAAAACGCGCGCACCGGACAAGAGATCACCATGCCGGAGCAATGGCGACTTTATAACCGATAAATATCGGCTTTAAAAGCTGTAAAGAAGGAATATCTCTGTTTCAACGCCAATTAAATCGATACAAATCGAACTTCAAACCAAAAAAATGTGGGAGCAAGCCTGCTCGCGAATGCGCTGTGTCAGTCACCGCATGTGGCGACTGATACGCAGCTTTCGCGAGCAGGCTCGCTCCCACAGGGGATGTGCCTTGCTTACAGTCCTTCGCTCAACACCCGATCCAGCATATCGACAAAGAAATCCACGCTTTGGCGCGACGTCACCATCGGTGGCTTGATCTTGAGAATGTTCAAATCGTCGCCGGTCGGCTGCATGAAAATCCCCAGCTCACGCAAGCGATCACACAGGAACGCAGTTTCGGCGGTCGCCGGCTCCAGCGTCTGCCGATTGCGGATCAGTTCCAGCCCGAGATAAAACCCGGAGCCGTGCACCGCGCCGACCAGCGGATGTTTATCGATCAACGCTTCCAGGCGCGCCTTGAAGTGGCCGCCGACGACTTGGGCGTTTTCCCAGAGCTTTTCTTCCTCCATCACATCCAGCACCGCCATGCCGATCTGGCAACTGACCGGACTGCCGCCCGCCGACGAGAAGAAATAGCCTTCGGCCTCCAGCGCCTCGGCGATTTCCCGGCGAGTGATCACCGCGCCAAGTGGCTGACCGTTACCCATGCCCTTGGCCATGGTGATGATGTCCGGCACCACGCCCTGCTCTTCGAAGCCCCAGAAAAAATGGCCCATGCGCCCATAACCGACCTGCACTTCGTCAGCGATGCACACCCCGCCCTGCGCGCGGACCTTTTCATACACCTGCGGCAAATAGCCCGGCGGTAAAGAAATACCCCCGGCATTACCGTAGACCGGCTCGCAGATGAAACCGGCCAGTTGCCGCTTTTGCTCGGCCAGTTTTTGCAGATGATGCTCGACGCTGCGCACGTAATCCGGCGCCGAATCGGCGCCACGGAATTCGCCGCGATACGTGTTCGGCGCCGGCACTGGGTGCACCCAGTCCGGGCGACTTTCCAGCGCTTTCGGGTTGTCGGCAATCGACGTCGATACCGCATCGGCACCGATCGTCCAGCCGTGATACGCCTCGAGCACGCTGATCATGTCGCGCCCGCCGCTGTAGGCCCAGGCCAGACGAATCGCCAGGTCATTGGCCTCACTGCCGCTGTTGACCAGGAACACGCGATCCATGCCCTTCGGCGCCAGCTTCAGCAAGCGCTCGGAAAACTCGGCGACCGCCGCGTAGTTGAAACGCGAATTGGTATTGAGCAACGACCACTGCCGCGCCGCGACCGCCGCCATCCGAGGGTGGCCGTGGCCGAGCACCGCGACATTATTGAGCATGTCCAGATAGGATCGGCCGTGCATATCAATCAGGTGATTGCGCCAGCCGCGTTCAATACGCGGCGGGTCAACGTAATAGTGTTTTTGCGTGCGGGCAAAACTGGCATCGCGGCGTTCGAGCAGGGTTTTCGCGTCCAGCTCAGGCTCGGCGTCGCAGGCCAGCCCGAGCAGCATCGCCGGTGACGGGCACAACGCTTGCCACGCCGATGCACGGGACGGCGTGCAGAACAGCGGCGCGTCGAGCTCTGCTTCTCGGCACATCTGCACAATCAGCGGCCCAGTGACTTCACCGAGTTTCTGGCCTCTATCAACTGCCACCCCATGTTCAAGAACAGGCGTCACGCCCCACAGGCGAACGCTGAACTGTGGGCCATCGAGTTGCAGCGCACCGTTTGCCGCTTGCTTCAGAATGCCGGCGAACGGTGCTTGCACTTCGGTTCCGGTCGGCACACGCAATTCGACATGCAACGGGAACGTATCCGGTTCAGTCGCACTGTCCGGGCGGGTACGTGACAAGCGGTACTGGCCATAACGCGTCGCCGCCAGCCCGTGCACCGCTGCGGCCTCTGTCAGCAAGCGCTGATCAATGCCCTGCTGCTCCCAATTGCCCGCCTCGAAGTGCGGGCTCAACACGCCCAGATCGATCAGCGCAAATTCACGCCCGACCAGCCCTGGCAACAACGGTGCAAATTCTGTGTTTTCGGCCTCTGGCACGGTCTGTCCCACGGCTGTGAGAATCGCCGCTTCCATCAGCGCCTGTGGCACCGATGTCGCGACGCGAAAGATTTCCCACTCGTGACTGAGATTGTCGCGGCTATACGTATTGGTGGGGTCGATGCTCACCTGTTGCTCGCCACTGAGCACCAGCACCGCCGCCCGGGCCACGATCAATGGCCACAGCGCTTGCAGCTCAGCGTACTGCAACGGATTGACCGCGTGATACGCCTGGACCGCCGGCAGGATGACAAACGGATCGCCATCGGCGTGATGCAGCAAAGCCGCACAGGTCACCGACAGATCGGTAATACGCCAGGTGCGCACCAGATCACCGAAGTCGATCACACCCTGCAACTGCCAATGCCGCCGGGCATCGCGCGCCCAGACGACGTTGTCATCGGTGATATCCATGTGAATCGCCTGCACCGGCAGTTTGTCCAGCAACGGCTGCAAACGGCGCTCGGCCTGCTCGGCGGCAGCGCTGATCGCCGCACGCTGCTGCGCGTCGGTGATCACCGGCAACAGATGACTGATCAAAGCGTTGGCGTGACGCGCGTCCCACTGCAAGGTGCGTTCAAGACCCGGGTGATCGAAACCTGCCAGGGCCAGATCCATCTCGCCACAGAGTCGGCCAAACCCGGCGACCACGTCCTGGCCAAGATGATCGAAATCGGTCAACGGCTGCCCGTCGATGTACTCGAGCAACCGCACATGCACCGTTTCGCCATTGGCTTGCAACGACAACAGATCGGCACCGTTATTGGCTGCAATGACGCGCGGCACCTTGATCGCCGAGTGCTCGGCCAGATACTTGAGGCCCGCATGCTGGGCTTGCAGCTCCACTAGGGCGTAATCGCCACGACAGACTTTCAGCACGAAGCGTCCACGCGCGCTGTCGACGCGATAATTCAGATCCTGCTGGCTGCCCAGCGCCTGCAACGTGCCGCTGAACCCGTAATATTCGGCCAGCCATTGCAGCGCCTGCGCCTCTGAAACCTGCGGACCTGGCAAACTGGCGCGATGAATCAACGTGGCGAGCGGCATGAAACGACCCCTGAAATTTTATTAGGCGCTTATATCGCCATTGCCTTGGCGGTTACGCAACCCCCGGCTTCAATGAACGCTCCATTTCAAACCCAACACTCGCGCCCCGCAGCGCTTTGCGCAAGAATGTCGGCCATTCACACCTGTCTATGGAAATCCTCATGAATGTCATCACCACCGATCTGCCCGGTGTTCTGATCATCGAACCCAAGGTGTTCGGCGACGAGCGCGGTTTTTTCTACGAGAGTTTCAATGCCAAGGCGTTTCAGGACGCTACCGGTCTGGAAACGCAGTTTGTGCAGGACAACCATTCGCGCTCGCAAAAAGGCGTGCTGCGTGGCCTGCATTACCAGTTGCAGAACACCCAGGGCAAACTGGTCCGTGTGACCGCAGGTGAGGTGCTCGACGTGGCGGTGGACATCCGTCGCAGCTCGCCGCATTTCGGTAAATCGGTGGCGGTGCGCCTGTCGGCGGAAAACCATCGCCAGCTGTGGGTACCGGAAGGTTTCGCTCACGGTTTCGTGGTGCTGAGCGAGTTCGCAGAGTTCCTCTACAAGACCACCAACTATTACGACCCGACCTCCGAACGCAGCATTCGTTGGGACGACCCGGCGCTGGGCATCGACTGGCAACTGGACGAAGCGCCGAAGCTGTCGGCCAAGGACCAGGCGGCCGCGCTGCTCAAGGACGCTGACGTCTTCGCCTGAGGCCGGGCATAATGCGCCTGTCCCTACAGGCGTATCCGGCACATGAAACCACCGCTCCCCCGCAGACCTCGCTGGCGCAGCCTCGCACTGTTGGCCCTGTGCCTGGCGCCGCTACTGTGGCCGCTGGAACATCTTGCCGAGCGCTATTACCGCAGCGAACTCGCCGGGCAGAATCGCCAGACCCTCGATCTGTACGTGGCCAACCTGCTCGGCACCCTGCATCGCTATGAAGTGTTGCCGCAGATTCTCGGCGACCTGCCGGCCCTGCGCGCGGTGCTCGGTGCGCCGGACGACGGCGTGACCCAAGGCAACGCCAATCGCTTGCTGAAAAACATCGCCGCGCAGACCGGCGCTGAAGTGATGTACCTGATGGACACATCCGGCCAGACGCTGGCGGCGTCGAACTGGGACAAACGCGACAGCTTCGTCGGCCGCAACTTCGCCTTCCGCCCATATTTCAGCGAAGCCATGGCCGGGCGCCTCGGACGCTTCTTCGGCCTCGGCACCACTTCCGCCAAACGCGGCTACTTCTTCGCCGCTGCTGTGCGCAACGGCGAGAAAATCATCGGCGTGCTGGTGATCAAGGTCGACCTCGACCATACCGAAAGCCTGTGGGGCAAAACCCCGGAACAATTGCTGGTGACCGACCATAACGGCGTGGTCATCCTGACGTCGCGCCCGGAATGGCGTTTCCGCTCCACCCGTGCATTGAGCGATGCCGAGCGCGCCGCGATCACCGCGATCCAGCCCTACCCGACCCGTGAACCGCGGCCGCTGAACCTGAGCGCCGACGCCTGGCTGACCCAGACCCACGACATCGCCGAAACCGGCTGGAGCGTCAGCATTCTCGCGCCGCGCACGCTGATCGATCGTCCGGTGCGCACGGTGGTCGCGATCGGCGGCGCCACGCTGTTGGTGGTGATGCTGCTGGTGGGTTTGATGATGCAACGTCGCCGGCATTATCTGGAGCGCATCGCCTTCGAGGCCAAGGCGCGCCGCGAACTGGAAGGCCGGGTGGCTGAACGTACCAGCGATCTGGAAGGCCTCAACCGGCGTTTGAAACAGGAAGTGCTCGAGCGTGAGCATGCGCAGCAGGAGCTGGTACGCGCCCAGGACGATCTGGTCCAGGCCGGCAAACTGTCGGCGCTGGGGACAATGTCGGCAAGCATCAGTCACGAACTCAATCAGCCGCTGGCGGCGATTCGCAGCTATGCGGAAAACGCCGAAGTGCTGCTCGATCATCAGCGCACCGAGGATGCGCGCGGCAACCTCAAGCTGATCAGCGAACTGACCGGGCGCATGGCCTCGATCATCGCCCACCTGCGCGCCTTCGCCCGCCGTGATCGCCACGCACCGGAAAGCGTTGCCCTGCAACCGGCGCTGGACGATGCGCTGGCATTGCTGGCCAAACGTCGGCGCAGCATGGAAGTCGAACTGATCCGCGACTTGCCCGCAGCCACGCTGTGGGTCGAGGCCGGCGAAACCCGCTTGCGTCAGGTGCTGGGCAATCTGCTGGCCAACGCCCTCGATGCGCTCACCGAAAAAGGTCCGCCGCGTAAGTTGTGGCTGAGTGCCGAAGCCACCGCCGACGGCGTCAATCTGTACATTCGCGACAACGGCCCCGGGTTCTGCATGGAGGCCCTTGGCCGCGCCAGCGAGCCCTTTTACACCACCAAGACCCGCACACAGGGTCTGGGTCTGGGACTGGCCATTTGTGAAACGCTGATGCGCGCATTTGGTGGCGAGCTGTCGTTCGCCAACCACAAGCAAGGCGGCGCCCTGATCACCCTGCGCCTGCGCGCCGGCGCGCCCGGAGTCAGCCTGCAACCTTCCGAGGATAGAAGTGCATGACCATCGACAATCGCATCCAGGTAGTGTTGATCGACGACGATCCGCACTTGCGCCAGGCCCTCGGCCAGACCCTGGACCTGGCCGGCCTGAAAATCCTGCCGCTGTCCGAAGCCAAGGGCCTGGCCGCGCAACTGGAGCGTGACTGGCCGGGGGTGGTGGTCAGCGACATCCGCATGCCGGGCATGGACGGCCTCGAACTGTTGAGCGAGTTGCATGCACAGGATCCGGAGTTGCCGGTGCTGCTGATCACCGGCCATGGCGACGTACCGCTGGCGGTGCAGGCGATGCGCGCCGGCGCTTACGATTTTCTGGAAAAACCCTTTGCCAGCGATGCGCTGCTCGACAGCGTCCGTCGCGCCCTCGCGCTACGGCGGCTGGTGCTGGACAACCGCAGCCTGCGTCTGGCCTTGAGCGACCGCAACGAATTGAGCGCGCGACTGGTCGGCCATTCGACGCCGATGCTGCGTCTGCGTGAGCAGATCGGTGCGCTGGCGGCGACCAAGGCTGACGTGCTGATCCTCGGCGAAACCGGTGCCGGCAAAGAGGTGGTGGCCCGCGCGCTGCACGATTTGTCGAGCCGTCGCAACGGCCCGTTCGTGGCGATCAACGCCGGCGCGCTGGCGGAATCGGTGGTGGAAAGCGAACTGTTCGGTCACGAACCCGGCGCTTTCACCGGCGCGCAGAAACGCCGCATCGGCAAATTCGAATTCGCCAACGGCGGCACGCTGTTCCTCGACGAAATCGAAAGCATGAGCATGGACGTGCAAGTGAAACTGCTGCGCATGCTGCAGGAGCGCGTCGTCGAGCGTCTGGGCGGCAATCAGTTGATCCCGCTGGACATCCGCGTCATCGCCGCGACCAAGGAAGATCTGCGCCAAGCGGCGGATCAGGGTCGCTTCCGCGCCGACTTGTATTACCGCCTCAATGTCGCGCCGCTGCGCATCCCGCCACTGCGCGAAAGGGGCGAAGACGCACTGGTGCTGTTCCAGCATTACGCCGATGAAGCCAGCGCCCGTCACGGCTTGCCCCCCCACGAGCTGCAACCGGCACACCGCGCCCTGCTGCTTCGCCACACCTGGCCGGGCAATGTACGTGAACTGCAAAATGCCGCCGAACGCTTCGCCCTCGGGCTTGAACTGGCACTGGACAACAGCGCGGATGGCAGCGGTGGCACGCCGGTAGAAGTGGTCAGCGGCGGCCTCAGCGAGCAAGTGGAAAACTTCGAGAAATCGTTGATAGCCGCTGAACTGGCGCGCTCGCACAGCTCGGTGCGCAGCCTCGCCGAAGCCTTGGGTATTCCGCGCAAGACCCTGCATGACAAGCTGCGCAAACATGGTCTGAATTTCGGCGACAGCAGCCACGGGGAAGACAACGAATGAGCAGCGAAAGCGACTATCTGCAAACGGTTCTGCATCACGACATTCCACTGACCGCCGAGATGGGCCTCAAAGTGCTCGAGTGGCGTGAGCAGCAACTGAGCCTGCACCTGCCGCTCGCGCCCAACGTCAATCACAAGAGCACCATGTTTGGCGGCAGCCTTTACTGCGGCGCGGTGCTGGCCGGTTGGGGCTGGTTGCATCTACGTTTGCAGGAAGAAGGGATTACCGAAGGACACATTGTCATTCAGGAAGGGCAGATCAGTTATCCGCTGCCGGTGACCGGGGACGCCGTGGCGATCTGCCCGGCGCCGGATGCGGCAGTCTGGAAACGGTTCGTAGCGATGTATCGGCGATATGGACGGGCGCGGCTGACGCTGGATACGCGGATACTGAATGCCGGAAGTGAGGATGAGGCGGTGAGATTTACCGGGCAGTACGTTTTGCACCGTTGAAGATCAACAGCCCCTCACCCTAGCCCTCTCCCGAGGGAGAGGGAACCGATACGGGGATGCTACAGATTTACGTCGACCTGAACCTGCTTCGCCGAATCCACAATCGACTCGATTCTCCAGGTCGATGCATAGCGCCAGACAACTCGGTCGGCTCCCTCTCCTGGGGGAGAGGGCTGGGGTGAGGGGAATTGCGGATCAGGCAGTTAGCCTCGGGCCAACTCCAACAACCGTCCGCGCCACGCAGCCTTCGCCGGCAGCGCCAGAAAGAACTCATTCAACAGCGATTCCCGCGCAGGGTAACTGAACGCTTCACCCTTCAAATCCAGCACCTCGCCCCCCGCCCCTTCCAGCACGCCCTGCGCCGCCGCCGTGTCCCACTGCGAAGTCGGCGCCAGTCGCGGATAGCAATCGGCAGCACCTTCGGCCAGCAGGCAAAACTTCAAGGAGCTGCCGATATTGGCCAGTTGCAGCTCACCAAGACTGGCGCTCAACCCGGCCAGCAAACGCTCTTGCTCGGGACTTGAGTGGCGACGGCTGGCCACCACGGTAAACGCCTCGCCCGGCGCAGGCACATCGCGCACCTGTATCGCCACTGGCGTTGCGTCCTTGTCACCACGCCAGGCACCGAATCCGGCGCCACCGACGTAAAAGCGTCCGTTGGTCGGCATCGTCACCACGCCAAACACCACCCGGCCATTTTCGATCAGCGCGATGTTCACTGTGAATTCTTCGCTACCGCTGATGAACTCCTTGGTACCGTCCAGCGGATCCACCAGCCACCAGCGCTGCCAACCGGCGCGCACGCTCTGCGGGATATCGGCGTCCTCTTCCGAGAGCACCGGAATGCTCGGATCCAGCGCCGTCAGCCCGGCAACGATAAGGTGATGCGCAGCCAGGTCGGCGGCCGTCACCGGCGAATCATCGGACTTGGCGGTGACTTCGACGCCGGCACGCCAGAACGGCAGAATCGCCTCGCCAGCCTGTAAAGCCAGCGCAACCACAGGTGCCATCAGCGGATGGGGAAAATTCATCGACGTCTCACTCATAGCTGAATACCCCGCGCTGGCTCAGCAGGTCACGGGTCAGATACAGCGCCGCCAAGGCGCGGCCCTCGGAAAATTGCGGATTCTGCGCCAGCGCCGACAGTTCGCGAAGGTTGACCTTGTCGACCCGCATCGGCTCCGGCTCATCACCCTCCAGCCGCTCTTCATACAGGTCGGTGGCCAGCACCACTTGGATTTTCTGGCTCATGTAACCGGGCGACAGCGACAGCTCGGTCAGATGCTCCAGTTGACGCGCGCCATAACCGGCCTCTTCCTTGAGTTCCCGCTCGGCCGCCGCCAGCACATCTTCGCCCGGCTCGATCAGGCCTTTGGGCAGAGACAGTTCGTATTCGTCGGTGCCGCCGCAGTATTCCTCGATCAACACTGCGTGTTCGGCATCAAGCATCGCGACGATCATCACCGCGCCGTAGCCCGCACCCTTGCCGACCAGACGCTCGTAAGTGCGCTCCACGCCATTGGAAAATCGCAGCTTGAGTTCTTCGACGCGAAACAGGCGACTGGTGGCGACGATCTCGCGGGCAAGTACGGTGGGTTTCTGGCGCATGCAAAGCTCCTTGGCGTGAACGCGCTACTATAACGCGGCTTTCCCGATTGTTTGCGTCGGATATCTTTTCACCGTTCGAGACGTTGCCATGCCTTCTTTACCGTGGTCCGACATCGATACCGTCCTGCTCGACATGGACGGCACGCTGCTGGATCTGCACTTCGACAATCATTTCTGGCTCGAGCACCTGCCTCAGCGCTACGCCGAAGTGCACGGCATCAGCCGGGCAATGGCCGAGCTGGAGTTGCAGCCGCTGTTCGAGCGCCACGCCGGCCAGTTGCAGTGGTACTGCCTGGATTTCTGGAGCGCGGAACTGAAATTGTCGGTGCGTGAACTGAAACAGGAAACCGCCCACTTGATCGCCCTGCGCGCCGATGCCGATACCTTTCTCGATGCAATCAAACGCGCAGGAAAACGGGTGATCATGATCACCAATGCGCACCGCGATTCGCTGTCGTTGAAACTGGAACGGATCGAACTCGCGCCTTACTTCGAGCGGCTGATCAGCTCGCATGACTATGGTTATCCCAAGGAGAACCCGCAGTTCTGGGATGCCTTGCAGGCGGACATCGGTTTTGATCCGGCGCGCAGCCTGTTTATCGACGACACCTTGCCGATCCTGCGCAGTGCACGGGATTTTGGCGTGGCGCACTTGCTGGCGGTGAAAGAACCGGACAGCCGCAAAGGGCCGAAGGACACGGCGGAGTTTGCCGCAGTCGAGGACTACCGCGATTTGATTGCAGGGCTTTGACGTCGCGTTGCTGCCATCGCGAGCAGGCTCGCTCCCACACTGAAATGCGTTTCAAATGTGGGAGCGAGCCTGCTCGCGAAAGCGCTTTCGAGTGTTATTCAGGAATACGCAGTACTTGTCCCGGGTAGATCTTGTCTGGATGTTTGAGCTGAGGTTTGTTGGCCTCGAAAATCTTGTTGTACTGGTTGGCGTCGCCATACACGCGCTTGGAAATCGCACTCAGCGTGTCGCCCTTCTCGACCGTGACAAATTTTGCGGCGGCGGCAACGCCACCCGTCACGGTGATCTGATCGTCCACGCCACTCACGCCGGCGACGTTACCCAGGGCCAAGAGAATCTTCTCTTTCTCTTCCTGACTCGCCGCTTCACCCGTGGCGATGACCTTCTCGCCTTCAACCTTGACCTGGATCTTCGACGTATCGATACCGGTCAGCGCTTCCTGCACGTGCTTGGTCAGCGCTGCGCTGTTGGCCTCGGCCTTGTCCGGCGTCAGTGCATCGAGAATCTTTTCACCGGCTTCTTTCAAAAAACTGAACAGGCTCATCGCATTCACTCCATGTAATAAAGGGTCAGTCGTCCAAGCCTAGACCACCCCAGCCAAACCCGGTTCCGGTCCGACCAATGACGCTGCCGCGCCGCAGGCGGTAGAATCGCCACACCCCGCCAACCGCCCGGAGCGAAGATGGACATCAAGCAACTGAAATTCCTCATCGCCCTCGACGAAACCCGCCATTTCGGCCAGGCCGCCGCGCGCTGCCACATCACCCAGCCGACCCTGTCGATGCGCTTGCGCAGCCTCGAAGAAGAACTCGACCTGCCATTGGTCAATCGCGGCCAGCGCTTCGAAGGCTTCACCGCACCGGGCGAACGCGTGCTGGCGTGGGCGCGTACGGTGCTGGCAGCTTACGACGGCTTGCAGGCGGAAGCGGCGGCCTGTCGCGGCAACCTGATCGGTACGCTGCGCCTGGGGGTGGTGCCGCTGTCGAGCTTCGATCCCTTGCCGCTGATGCAACGACTGCACGCGGCGCACCCGGACTTGCGCTTCGAGCTGTCGTCGCTGAGCTCCGAGCAAGTGCTCGAACACCTGGCGAACAACCGCATCGACATTGGCGTGTCGTATCTGGAGCGTCTGGACAGCGAGCGCTTCGATTCGCTGGCCTTCAACGAGACGCGCATGGGCCTGCTCTATGACGAGCGCTCGTTCAACTTCGGCGAAGAACCCCTGAGCTGGGAGTCGCTGATCGAACTGCCGCTGTGCATGCTCACCAGCGGCATGCATTTTCGCCAGTCCATCGACCACAACTTCCACAGCCGTGGCCTGACCCCGCAACCGCTGTTGCAAACCGACGCCGTGCATCAACTGCTGCAAGCAGTACACGGCGGTTTTTGCTGCGCGATCATGCCGCTTGATGGCG
Source organism: Pseudomonas sp. Sample_20 (assembly GCF_004307585.1). NCBI lineage: Bacteria > Pseudomonadati > Pseudomonadota > Gammaproteobacteria > Pseudomonadales > Pseudomonadaceae > Pseudomonas > Pseudomonas sp. Sample_20. The sequence goes on from NZ_RCOA01000060.1 coordinate 98,779, forward strand.
GCGCGGAAACCCTTGCTGATCACCTGCGTCTGCAACCGATCGAAAATGCCCACACCCTCGCGCCACTGGGGCTGATCATGCGCCGTGGCGCGCCGCGTTCAGCGCTGGCAGAAGCCTGTTTCGCGCTTTATCAGAAATCGTCAAAAGACGCTTGATCGACGGCATCTATCGGTAGATCGGTAATAGCGATTAGACGCGACAACTTGCCGCGCCTAGTCTTGACCTAGATCAAACCGTCGGTGATGCCATGAACGCCAAGCGCCCAGCCTGCGCGGCGCCAGCAATTGAAACGCCCGCGCCTGCCGCCAGCCAGACCTACAGCTACAGCGATCTACCCTTTGAGGCATCGGCCAGCACCGCGCTGGCCGAGGAAGTCGCGTTGGCGATCGCCTACAACGGCATCAGCCAGGCAGTGATGCTGGTTACACCGACCGACCTCGAAGATTTCATCGTCGGTTTCAGCCTCGGCAGCGGCATCATCGAAGACGCCAGCGATATCTACGATCTGCAACTGACAGGCGCAGGCTCGGCGCAATACGCGCAAGTGACCATCGCCAATCGCGCATTCTGGAACCTCAAACAGCAGCGTCGGCAGTTGGCCGGCACCAGCGGCTGCGGACTGTGCGGCGTCGAAGCCGTCGAACAGGCGCTGCCTGAGCTCAAAGTGTTGGCGGGCGCAGCCTTGCCACCGATCGAATGGCTCGACGGTTTGCGCCAGCGCATCGGCGCGTTCCAGCCGCTCGGCCAGCACTGCGGCGCGGTGCATGCTGCGGTGTTCATGAATGCCAGCGGCGAATTGCTGCTCGGTCGTGAAGACATCGGCCGCCATAACGCGCTCGATAAGCTTATCGGCGGGTTGATCCGCCAGAAGATTTCCACCGAAGGCGGCTTGGCGATTGTCACCAGCCGTTGCAGCCTCGAATTGATCCAGAAAGTCTTGCGTGCCGGCATCCAGACCCTGGTCAGCCTGTCGGCGCCTACCGGCCTTGCCGTGCAATGGGCCCGGCGCCACAACCTCAATCTCATCCACCTGCCGCAGAAAAGTGCGCCGCGGGTGTACAGCCCCGCGATGGAGAATCAAGCGTGAGCCAACATCATCAAGCCGACCAGAAACCTGTCCCGCGCTACAAGCCTTACAAAGGTGCCGCTGGCGGCTGGGGCGCCCTGATCAGTGTGGCCCAGGCGTGGCTGACCAGCGACAACGCCCTGAAAAACCTGCGCATGATGCTCAAGACCAACCAGAATGGCGGCTTCGACTGCCCGGGTTGCGCCTGGGGTGATTCGCCGGAGAGCGGCATGGTCAAGTTCTGCGAGAACGGTGCCAAAGCGGTGAACTGGGAAGCGACCAAGCGTCGCGTCGATGCGAAGTTTTTCGCCAAGCACAGCGTCACTTCTCTGCTGGAGCAGAGCGATTACTGGCTGGAATATCAGGGCCGCCTGACCGAGCCGATGGTCTACGACGCCGAGTCCGATCGCTACAAGCCGATCAGTTGGGAAGATGCCTTCGCTCTGATCGGCAAGCACCTGCGCAATCTGCCGAGCCCGGATCAGGCCGAGTTCTACACCTCGGGACGCGCCAGCAACGAAGCGGCGTATCTGTATCAGCTGTTCGTGCGGGCTTACGGCTCCAACAATTTTCCTGACTGCTCGAACATGTGCCACGAGGCCAGCGGCGTGGCGTTGGCGCAGAGTGTCGGGGTCGGCAAAGGCACGGTGACCTTCGACGACTTCGAACACGCCGACGCGATTTTCGTCTGGGGCCAGAACCCCGGTACCAACCATCCGCGCATGCTCGAACCGTTGCGTGAAGCGGTGAAACGCGGCGCCCAAGTGGTATGCATCAACCCGCTGAAAGAGCGCGGTCTGGAGCGCTTCCAGCATCCCCAGCACCCGATCGAAATGCTCACCAACGGCGACAAGCCGACCAACACCGCGTACTTCCGCCCGGCCCTCGGCGGCGACATGGCAGTGCTGCGCGGCATGGCCAAGTTCCTTCTGCAATGGGAACGTGATGCGCAGAAGGCAGGCGAGCCGGCGGTGTTCGACCATGATTTCCTCAATGCCCACAGCGCCAATGTGCTGGAGTACCTCGCCACTGTCGACGACACCTCGTGGGAACAGATCGTCGAGCAGTCCGGCCTGACGCTGGTCGAGATCGAGCAAGCCGCGCGCATGTACGCCAAAGGCAAGAACGTGATCATGTGCTGGGCCATGGGCATCACCCAGCACCGTCATTCGGTGCCGACCATTCAGGAAATCGCCAACCTGATGCTGCTGCGCGGCAATATCGGCAAACCTGGCGCCGGTCTGTGCCCGGTGCGTGGTCACAGCAACGTGCAGGGCGACCGCACCATGGGCATCAACGAGCGTCCACCGGTGGCGTTCCTCGACTCGCTGGAGCGTCGCTTCCAGTTCAAGGTGCCACGCCACAATGGCCACAACGTGGTCGAGGCGATTCATGCGATGGCCGAAGGTCGCGCCAAGGTATTCATCGGCTTGGGCGGCAACTTTGCCCAGGCCACGCCGGACAGCTCGCGCACCTTCGAAGCGCTGAGCAACTGTGACCTGACCGTGCAGATCAGCACCAAACTCAACCGCAGCCACCTCGCTCACGGCAAAGACGCGCTGATCCTGCCGTGCCTGGGCCGTACCGACATCGATATCCAGACCGAAGGCCCGCAAGCGGTCACCGTGGAAGACTCGTTCAGCATGGTCCACGCGTCCAACGGCCAGTTGCAGCCGCTGTCGAACCAGATGCGCTCGGAACCGTCGATCATTGCCGGCATCGCTACCGCGACGCTGGGCAGCCAACCGGTCGACTGGAACTGGCTGGTGGCCGATTACGGGCGCATTCGCGAACTGATCGCCGACACCATCCCGAGTTTCAAAGACTTCAACGACAAGATCAAAAACCCGGGCGGCTTCTATCTGGGCAACTCGGCTGGCGTTCGCAAGTGGAACACGCCGTCGGGCCGTGCCAATTTCCGCGCCAACCAGTTGCCGAAAGATCTGGTTCACGAACGCACCCGCGCCACCGGGCAGGTGCCGGATCTGATCCTGCAATCAATGCGCTCCCACGATCAGTACAACACGACGATCTATGGTCTCGACGACCGTTATCGCGGCGTGAAGGGCCAGCGTGACGTGCTGTTTGCCAACGAGGCCGACATCATTCGCCTGGGCTTCCGTCCAGGGCAGAAGGCCGACATCGTGTCGATCTGGGACGATGGTCGCGAGCGTCGGGTGAAAGGTTTTACATTGTTGGCGTTCGATATTCCTGCGGGGCAGGCGGCGGCGTACTATCCGGAGGTCAATCCGCTGGTGCCGCTGGAAAGTACGGGTGATGGCAGCCACACGCCGACGTCCAAGTTCATTGCGATCCGGCTGGAAGCGGCGAGTGAGACGGGGTTGATCATGGCCAAGTCGGCTTGACCCGGCGCTTGGAATGACCTCTTCGCGAGCAGGCTCGCTCCCACACTTGGAATGCATTTCAAATGTGGGAGCGAGCCTGCTCGCGAAAGCCATCGACCTGTCAACAGATATGCCGTGGCAAAGATTTTCGACCGCCCACAAAAAAGGCCGTTTTTGCATGAAAACGGCCTGTCCGAAGTAGCTAAAGACCGGCGAAAATCGGTTAAGTTCCGGTGAAAAAACAGTAACTTGCAATATTGTATACAAGTCGTGTTATTCGTCGGATTTTGATTGTCACGCCCATTGCAGAGCTTCAGGATCGGCGCCGTCATCCCTTTGAGGCTCATCCTCTATGAAGTTCTCCTCGATTCTCTTGTTGTCCCTTGGCCTGGTCAGTGGCTTCGCTTCTGCCGGAGGCACCACCGAAGCAGGTGTGGGCGGCGCATTGGGCGGGGTTCTTGGCTCGGTCGTCGGTCAATCGTTAGGCGGCAATACAGGTTCCACTATCGGCGCAGCCCTGGGCGGCGCGGGTGGTAGTGCGGTCGGCGCCGACAAGCGCAGCCGTGGCGAAGCAGCCATTGGTGGTGCACTGGGTGCAGCCGGCGGTAACGTGGTTGGCCGCAGTCTCGGCGGCACCACCGGCAGCCTGATCGGCTCCGCCGCTGGTGGCGGTGCAGGTGGCGCGCTGGGTAACTACATGGGCAACAAGAGTGACGACGATGATCGTCGCTATGACCGTCGCCATGATGACCGTCGCTACTACCGCGACCGTGGTCATCCAGGTCGCGGCCATGCCTATGGCCACCGCAAGCATCACAAGTACTATCGCCACCACTAAGGCGAAGGCTTGAACAAAAAATCGCAGCTTTTTAGCTGCGATTTTTTTTGCGCGTCTAGACCACCAGCCGCTCCAGCGCTCCACGCAAACCTGCCGGAATCGGCACCGGCTGATTGCTCGACCGATCGACAAACACATGCACGAACCGCCCCGCCGCACACGCCTCGCTTTCGCCGACCTTGAACACAGCCAGTTCGTATTGCACCGAACTGTTGCCCAGCTTGCCGACACGCAGTCCGATCTCGATCAGATCGGGGAAAGCGATCGAGGCAAAGTAATCGCAGGCGGAACTGACCACGAATCCCACCACTTCGCCGTCATGAATATCCAGGCCACCGACCTGAATCAGATAAGTGTTCACCGCCGTGTCGAAGAAGCTGTAGTAGGTAACGTTGTTGACGTGACCGTAGGCGTCGTTGTCGTGCCAGCGTGTGGTAATGGGCTGGAAGTGGGGGTAGTCGGAGCGTTGATTCATGCAGGGTTCTCGCATTCTCTTCATTTAATTTGATCGTGTTGATGAACACTTTACCTGTGGGAGCGAGCCTGCTCGCGAAGGCGTCAGCACAACCGACCGGTGTCAACGATCAGCAAACCCCTTCCCCTGCGCCGCCAGTTCGCCAATCAACCGCGCCGGCTTCCACTGATCGCCCTGCCGCGTCTCCAGCGCCAGCAAGCGCTGATGGATATCCGCTAGCCCCTGCTGATCCGCCCACGCCATCGGCCCACCCTTATCCGCTGGAAAACCATAGCCGTTCAAGTACACCAGATCGATGTCGTGGGCCGAGCCGGCAATGCCTTCCTGCAGAATTTTCGCGCCTTCGTTGACCAGCGCCAGCAAACAGCGCTCAAGGATTTCTTCAGGACCGATGTCGCGACGCTGGAAACCCAGTTTTTCGCTGACTCGCAGCACCAGCGCGTCCACTTCGGGATCATGCTCGGCCTGGCGACTGCCCGGCTCATAGTGATAGTAGCCGTTGCCGGACTTCTGCCCGAACCGGCCCATCTCACACAGGCGGTTATCCACCTGAACCTCGGGCGCATCCTGCCCCTTGCCAGCTAACTGCCGAGCACGCCATTCCAGATCGATGCCGACCACGTCGTACATGCGAAACGGCCCCATTGCGAAGCCGAAACCTTGCAGCGCGGCATCCACCTGCTGTGGATATGCACCTTCGAGGAGCATCTTGCGCGCTTCGAGTACATACGGATGCAGCATGCGGTTGCCGATAAAACCGTGGCAGTTGCCGGACAACACGCTGACCTTGCCCATGCGCTTGCCGAGTGCCAGCGCGGCCTCCAGCACCGCTGGCGAGGTCTGCGCACCGCGCACGATTTCCAGCAGCTTCATGATGTGCGCGGGGCTGAAGAAATGCAGACCCAGTACCTGTGCCGGGCGCCGGGTCGCAGCCGCGATGGCGTCGATGTCCAGCGCCGAGGTGTTGCTCGCCAGCAGCGCCTCAGGCTTGAGCAGGCCATCAAGCTCGCGAAAGATCTTCTGCTTCAGTTCAAGGTTCTCGTACACCGCTTCGATCACCAGATCGACGTTGCGGATCGCCGCGTAATCCGCCGCTGCAGATACGCGAGCCATTCGCGCATCCGCCTCGGCCTGATCAATGCGGCCCTGGTGCACGTTGTGTGCATAAGTTTGCGCGACCGTCGTCAGCGCCTGCTCAAGCATCTGCGGATTGTTATCCACCCATTGCACGTTCACGCCGGCACTGGCCAGGCACATGACGATGCCACGGCCCATGGTGCCCGCGCCGATCACGGCAGCCTGCTGAATCTCGAAGCTTGTCTGGCTCATGTTGTTCTCTTGTGAGTGGCCCGAAGACAGATTCCAACCTTAGTCAGGCAACGGCGGTTTTTGAAGTTTATTAGCGTGATGATCGACATTCAGCGGATGGATGCAGCGCCCACAGACTCTCTGCTTAATCGAGCAAGTGACTGTCCGCCCACTCGCGGACCTTTGCGTAGGGATACTCTTCCAACGCAGCAAAACCCGGAATCGCCCGCGCCTTGAGTTTGGTGAACAACGGCACGCTGATTCCGCACAGGAACCGTGTGAGGCGTTCGGCCGTCGGAAGGCTGCCTGTGTGCTGCTCATGCCTGTGGATAAATTCACCACACAATTGCGCGAAGTTTTTATCCACAAGTGCTGGCAACGGCGGCGGCTCCGGCAACCGCGCGATCTGGCCGTGACATACCGAACAATGCCCGCAATGTTCAGGGGCATTGTGGTCACCGAAATACTCGGCCAGGCGATAACCCAGGCAGCGTTCGGTGGCGAACACCTCAAGCATGGCGTGAATCCGCGCCACTTCAGTCTGTTCGTGGCGGGTGAAATACTCGTGCAGCTCCGCACTCAGGGCATCGCTGGCGAAATCACTGTGCAGCAGGCTGTAGACCTCGGTCATTTGCTTGCTTTCAAGCTCGACCCAGCCCTTCTCCTGAAAATAATCCAACGCTGTCACCACGCGATTGCGCTCGGCAGAATACTGCGAGTACATCGCCTCGAAATCCACCGTGGCCCAGGTGCGCGCTCGCGCGGACGTTCTGATGATCGCCGCAACGAAATCCCTGCGCTCGCCTTCGAAGCGCTGGAGCAATGCTTCAGGCTCAAGCAGATATTTGAAGCGGTATTCAGCGTAATAAGCGTAGCGCGGCGCGATCAGGCCTCGCAGTTCCAGCTGCACCAGCAGAGTCTTCAACGGCAACGAGCGAATGTTGCTCTGATCCGCCAATGGCCCAAGCAGAAACTCCCATTGCCCTTCCGGGACCGAGGCTTTGAGTTCATCGAGCACATAACGAATGCCATCACGCTCGGGCGTATCGCCGTAGACGAAGTTCTCCAGCACATTGAGGCTGTCGCGATTCGCTAGTACCAGGCAGTCGGAGGGCTGTCCGTCGCGTCCGGCGCGGCCGATTTCCTGGCTGTAGTTTTCGATGGATTTGGGCAGATCGAAATGCACGACGTTACGGATGTCGCTCTTGTCGATGCCCATGCCGAAGGCAATGGTGGCGACAATGCAATTGGACTGCCCGGCCATGAAGCGACGTTGAATGTCTTCACGCTGATCGTGGGGCAAACCTGCGTGGTATGCCTCGGCCTGAATTCCGTTGCGTTGAAGATGCTCGGCGATGTGCTCGGCGGTCTTCTGCAACGTCACGTAGACAATGCTCGGTTGCCCGGGACGCTCGCTCATCCATTCGACCAGACGCCGGCGCTTGTCCTGACCGCGTACAGGCTCGACCAGCAGGTTGAGGTTGGGCCGATAGAAACCGGTGGTCACTACATCGTCAGGAGATATGGCGAATTTGGCCTGCATGTCGGCGATGACTTTTGGTGTCGCCGTGGCGGTGAGCAGCAAGGCCTGCGGGATGTTGAACTGACGTTGGTAGTCCGGCAATTTCAGGTAGTCCGGCCGAAAGTTGTGGCCCCATTCGGAAATGCAGTGCGCCTCGTCGACTACCAGCAACGAGATCGGCACCTGCTGCAGAAAATTGCGGAAGCGCTCATTTTTCAGGCGTTCGACGGAGATCATCAGAATCTTCAATTCCCCCGAACGCGCACGGGCCATGACGTCGTTGGCATCCTCGCGGCTCTGCGCCGAATCGATACTGCCTGCGGAGATACCGTGGCGCTTGAGAAACGCCAGTTGATCCTGCATCAACGCCAGCAACGGCGAAACCACCAATGTCAGGTGTGGCAGTAAAAGCGCAGGCAGCTGATAGCAAAGCGATTTGCCGGAGCCGGTGGGAAAGATTGCCGCCGCGGAGCGCCCCGCCAGCACCGCGCTGACAGCGGCCTCCTGACCGGGGCGAAACTGTGGATAACCAAAAACCTGTTCCAGGGTGTGGTGCATTTACTGTCACTCCTTTGACTGCTGCCATGCCCAAAGCCTAGCGGGCGATTGCAGCGAGTCGAGAAAAGGTCGGGGTTGAATCGATACTGAATGATACATGGGAAGCGAAAACCAAGCGTTTAACAATCAAAGCGCCTCGACATACTTTCGAAAAACTCAGCCACATATATATAACAAACTTCACATTACAAACGCAGACACAACAACGCCCTTTATTTTTAACACCGCCTAAAACTAACTTGACTGCTCTTATACATAAGCAAGAGCAACGAAATGACAACTTTAACAATCTTTTTCTGCGGCACCGGCTCCAACAAATTTGATGACAAACATAAAAACTTCTGGGACGGCGAAATCGTTTCTACGCTCGCTGCACACCACAGCGGACGCGAATTTGCCGAGTGGATCGTCGTCGACGGCCCTGGCAGCGGCAATCTGCAAGCCGACGACCTGTTCACCAAGACCTCTGAATACGGCTTGTCCGGCACGCTGTTCGGCAAAGGCTGGGATGAAAACGTGCAGCACGCGTTGAATATCATCAAAGGCAAATGCGATTGGCAGCGTAAACAACTTACCGAGGCAGAATATAACCGTCTGAAAGCGGCAGGTATTCCTATTGAAGATGTAAAAGAGGAAGGTTCCTGGTTCTGGCGCCAGTATAACTATGGCGACCGGAGTATCACGCAACAGAAGTTGCAGGAACAGATCATCAAGACTTTCCGCAAGGACGGCGTTATTCCGACGCGCGTCAATCTGCTCGGCTGGAGCCGTGGCGGTATCAGTTGTCATATGCTTGCCAATGCAATGTCCAGGGACGCTGCCCTCAAACATATTCCGGTGAATATCTTTGCGATTGATCCAGTCCCGGGAACTGGCAACTTCCAGGAAAACCGCGTCAAACTTCAATCCAACGTCAAGGAATACGTCGCCTTCTATGCCCGCGACGAGCGCTCAAAAGGCTTCAGCTGCGTGATCCCGCAAACCGCCACCGGCACCAGGACTTCGATCTATCCAATGGCCGGTCGCCACGCCACCCTTGCTGGCAACGCCACGGCGCTCGGCGGCGAGCCGAGCGGCAGCGGCGACCTCAACGCGCTGGTCGAGCCCGGCCGCATCGTTCGCCATCTGGCGGAAACCTGCCTCAAGCGCTGGGGCGTGCCACTGAGCAAAACGCTCAACCTGAGCGATACCGACCTGCGCCGCCTCACCGGCGCCATCGTCAGCGACGAAGCCCGCTACAAGAAGATGCACAGCCAGTCATACACCTATTTCACCGAACTGGACAAAGGCGAGCGCTATGTCTCGCTGGGCAGCAAAGGCGTGCCGTTTTCAGCAGTCAAAGGCACGATCTACCGCCCTGCAACCGGACTGACCACAAGCCTGCTGGATATTTCCGGTTACCAGCATCTGCGTTGAAAGGCGTTGAAGAATCGGTAGCAACGTCTGGCGCTCTGTTCGTCCCATTCCTACTTCACGCGATGCCTTGTCGGCTATCACGAGGTGGTGGTGCGAACCTATAGTCATGGGTGTCGCTGCTTTGGTCAGCGACACCCACATCACCCACGCTCTGTATCCGCTGACACAGGACGGCTGCGACCTGCTGCAAGTCCGAAAGCCCCGGCCCAGCAACAAACGAAACATCATCGCTGCACACGGCGTATCCAACATCAGGAGTCAAATTTTGCAAACTACTATTGATTGCGTACGATGGGAGCCATTACTCATCGAAGGGCTCGCATCTATGACCAGCACCGAAATCATCGATCACAGCACCCTCCTTCGCTTGGTCGAAAACGGTTCTGTGAGCGGCACAATCATCGTCGCGAAACCAGGAGGCTGGTCGGTCGAGATTCGGCAAGGCAGCCGTAAATGCGCACTGACAGCACAACGCAGTGGTCAGGCGCGCCTGTTCAAGAAGCTGGAGACGCTGGTGACCTATCTGCAGGGCTTGGGCATCAGCCAGTTCAACGTGGATGCCTCCGGTTATGACCCGTTGCAACTGAAAACCTACGCCCGGCCGGATCGCTCTGAAGCATTGAAACAAGCCCATGAAGCGGCCGCTTATGAGGAATGGTTCAAGCGACAGGTGCAGATCAGCATCGATGATCCAAGGCCAAGTATCAGCGATGAAGATGCTCGCCGAATATTCGCCGCCAAGCGTGATGCCCTGCGTCAACGAGGGCGCTGATGAAGTTGGTCTGGCGCCCGGAAGCGCTTGCTGACCGTGACCGGATAATGGATCGAATCGGTCAGGACAACCCAGACGCTGCTGCGGATCTCGATGAAATGTTCGAATCAAAAGGGGAAATAGCAAGACAGCGCCCAACCTTGTACCGAAAGGGCAGGGTCCTCGGAACACGTGAAATCGTTGCGGCCGCCAACTACGTCATCGTCTACGCAATCAAAAAAGACCGGGTGGAAGTGCTGCGTGTCATGCATGCACGGCGGCAATGGCCTTAGCTAGAGGATCATTTTGCAGTAATGTTAAGTGGCATTACTCTGGCCGTATCACGCCAAAAATGAATGAATACTGCTACACGGCAAGTGACGAATCGCCGTTGAGATGAGCTTACCCAAATCTTCGCCCATGAAAAAACCGCCCCAAAGGGCGGTTTTTTATTCACTGCAAACCACTACTTACAACTTCGGCCCAGCCGCCTTGATCGCGTCGCTCACTTCGAACTTCTTGAAGTTCTCGATGAACAGACCGGCCAATGCTTTGGCGGCCTCGTCGTACGCAGCCTTGTCAGCCCAGGTGTTGCGTGGGTTGAGCAGGTTAGTGTCGACGCCCGGGACGGCCAGAGGCACGTCGAGGTTGATGGTGTCGAGGTGTTCGGTGGCTGCACCGATCAGCGCGCCGCTCTGGATCGCTGCGATCACCGCGCGGGTGGTCGGGATGTTGAAGCGTTGGCCGACGCCGTAGCCGCCGCCGGTCCAGCCGGTGTTGACCAGGTAGACCTTGGAGCCGAAACCGCGGATGCGCTTGATCAGCAGTTCGGCGTATTCACCCGCCGGACGCGGGAAGAACGGTGCGCCGAAGCAGGTGGAGAAGGTCGACTTGATGCCGCTGCCCGAACCCATTTCAGTCGAGCCCACCAGTGCGGTGTAGCCGGACAGGAAGTGGTAGGCCGCTTGTTCTTCGTTGAGGATCGACACTGGCGGCAGTACGCCGGTCAGGTCGCAGGTCAGGAAGATCACCGCGTTTGGCTCGCCACCCAGGTTCTTCTCGGAGCGCTTGGCAACGTGCTCCAGCGGGTAGGCGGCGCGGCTGTTCTGGGTCAGGCTGACATCGGCGTAGTCGGCGTGCTTGGCGTCGTCGATAACGACGTTCTCCAGCACCGCACCGTGCTTGATGGCTTTCCAGATGACCGGCTCGTTCTTCTCGGAGAGGTCGATGCACTTGGCATAGCAACCGCCTTCGATATTGAACACCACGCCTTCGCCCCAGCCGTGTTCGTCGTCACCGATCAGGTAACGGCTTTCGTCGGCCGAGAGGGTGGTTTTACCGGTGCCCGACAGACCGAAGAACAGGGTCACGTCGCCGTCTTCGCCGATGTTGGCAGCGCAGTGCATTGGCAGCACGTCAGCGGCCGGCAGCAGGAAGTTCTGCACCGAGAACATGGCTTTCTTCATCTCGCCGGCGTAACGCATGCCGGCGATCAGCACTTTCTTCTGCGCGAAGTTGATGATCACGCAACCATCGGAGTTGGTGCCGTCACGCTCAGGCACGCACTCGAAGTTGGCGACGTTGAGCACTTGCCATTCTTCACGGCCAGCCGGGTTGTACTGGGCCGGGTTGATGAACAGGCAACGACCGAACAGGTTCTGCCAGGCAGTCTGCGTGGTCATTTTCACGGCTAGGTAGTGATCTTCCGCCGCGCCTACATGCACGTGGGAAACGAAGTGCTCTTGCGCGTTGTTGAAGGCCTCGACGCGAGCCCACAGGGCATCGAACTTGTCGGCCGGGAACTTGCGGTTGATCGGGCCCCAGGCGATAGCAGCCTGGGTGGAAGGCTCTTCAACGATGAAACGGTCGACTGGCGAACGGCCGGTGCGGTGACCGGTGCGAACAACCAGAGCGCCGGTATCGGCAAGCTCGCCTTCACCGCGATTCAGGGCTTCTTTTACCAGATCATCAACACTCAGATCGGTGTACACGGCGTTATTGGCTTGCGTCATGAGGTTCCCCGTCGGCCAGTGGCCGAGTGTGCTCCAAACGTTTTGTAGTAGAAAGTCGTGCACTACTACCGCGAAAAAAGTGGGCCGGATTATGCCAGAAAAGCCCAAAAAGAGTAGGGTCCTCCCGTCGTAACGGCGATATTCCGTCATTCCGCAGTGAATTTACCTGCGCTGAACCGTTTTAGTGACGGGTATCTGACGGCGTATCGACGCCCGCGCCAGCGAACAATTGAGCAATATCGGCCGCGTCGAACAGGTACTGCTGATTGCAGAACTGGCAATCGATCTCGACTTTACCGCCCTGCTCGGCGGCCAGCGCCAGCGCATCGTCCAGCCCAAGACTGACCAGCGCATTGCCGGAGCGTTCCCGCGAGCAACTGCAACTGAAGCGCAAATGCTGCACATCGAACAGGCGCACTTGTTCTTCGTGGTACAGGCGATGCAGGACGGTTTCGTTGTCCAGGCTCAGCAGCTCATCGGCGCTCAGAGTGCTGGCCAACGCGGTGAGGTGCTGCCAGCTGGCGGCGCGATCCTCTTCGTCTTTCAAACGATCGGCGGGGAGTTGTTGCAGCAGCATGCCGCGCGCACGACGACCGTCGGCGAACAGCTTGAAGCGGGTGCCAACCTGCTGCGACATGACGAAATAGTTGGTGAAACAGTCCGACAGTGTTTCGCCGTCGAGATCGACAATGCCCTGATAGCGCTGGCCGACAGTCGGGTCGACGGTCAGGGCCAGAACGCCGTTCGGCATCAGATCGCTGAGGGTGGCGTCTGCGGCGATCTGCTCGGCGTTGTAACGCGCCAGGCCACGGATCTCACGCTCGCTGGAGCACTCGATCATCAGCAGCGGAATCGGCCCTTCCGAGCGTGCCTGCAAAATCAGCAAGCCATCGAACTTGAGCGTGCCGACCAGCAACGACGCGGCCGCCATCAGTTCGCCGAGCAACTGCGCGACAGGTTCCGGGTACGGGTGTTTGGCGAGGACTTCGGCGTAGCTGCGCTCCAGCGCTACCAGTTCGCCGCGAGTGTCGCTGTCATCGAAGATGAAGCGTTGAGTGAAATCGGTATCCGCTAGGTCGGTCATAGGTCTGGGTATCTGAATGTGATGACAAAATGATTACAAAACGTGAAAATTTGCGCTTGCTGGCACTTTTTTTGGTGCCGGCGCTTTTTCGCCATGGGAGGCATTTTATGAACAATCCGGGTTTGTTCCAATCAAGGTGGAACCTCGGCCGGCTGGTTCTGTGTAACGTAGTGCCGTTGGCGCTACTGGCTTTCTGGTTATGGCCTACCGGCCAGATGCTGTGTGTGATTTTCGACGAGTGGCTGTTCCGCTCGCTGAATGCGCCGCTGGCCAGCAACCCGATATGGCTCCACATCTGGGCAATTGCAAGTCTGCGCCCGTTCGACATCGTCGTCGGACTGATTCTGCTGACGCTGCTGATCAAGGGCGACTGGGTCTTCAGGGCGATCGACGTGCGTCGCGCGTTCTTCGGCTTTTTCTCGATCCTGCTGCTGATGGTGGTGATCCGCGCGCTGTTTTCCAAATTCGCCGATCACATGGGCTGGCAGCACAGCAGCCCGTCAATGGTGCTTGAGGGCGCCGTGCACATCAGCGATTACTTTCCGCACCTGGAAAAAACCTGGGAGCTGAAGGACCGTTCCGGCCAGAGTTTCCCCGGTGATCATGCCTCAGTGCTGTTGATCTGGGCATTGTTCATGGGCGTGTTCAGCCGCACCGTCGGACAATTTCTAACAGTATGGGGTCTGGCAGTGTTGTTCATGCTGCCGCGTCTGGTGGCCGGCGCGCATTGGGGTCAGGACGACTACATCGGCGGCTTGCTGCTGGCGGTGTGGGCGTTGGGCTGGGGTTACTACACACCGTTCGCCTGGCACGCGTCGAACCTCTGGTTGAAGCTGACCGCGCCGATTTTCGCGTTGCTGGGCAGGCTGCCGATGGTGTCGCGGATGAGTGTGGTGCGTAGCGCCTGATACCGCGTCGTACTCGATTCGCGAGCAGGCTCGCTGCCACAGACGACTTGATCAAATGTGGCAGCGAGCCTGCTCGCGAAGAGGCCGGCACAACGTTTCAATCTTCGTTGCTGCTACCGCGAAACTTGAACAGATCCCGCCGCTGTTTCTTGCTCGGTTTGCCATCGGTGCTCACGCCCAACGATCCCGCCTTGCGCATCGCCGCAGCTGCTTCACGCTTGGCAATACTCGCTTCGGTCTCGGCATACAAGGCCTGCGCCTCGGGCGCGCCACGACGCACGATCGACAATGCTTCGACCCTCACCGTGCGCACTTCGAAGCCGGTACGAATCTCGAACTCATCACCGATGCGCGGCTCCTTGCCCGGTTTGCAGCGCTCGCCACGGCAATGCACCTTGCCACTTTCAATGGCGGCTTTGGCCAATGCACGGGTCTTGTAGAAACGCGCTGCCCATAGCCATTTATCGAGACGGACCTTGTCGTCCTCCTCCTGCTTCTGTCCCATATGAATTCCTCGCTCAGCCAGTAGTCGGAACTGTACTACCGTTTCTGTCGGGCGCAAGAACTCGGCCCTCCAGATAGACTGTGATCTTCGCCGCCTGACCGGCCTGGAGTGACCGCGTGACTAAATTTCCAACTTCGTTGACCTCACCCAAGGGCGGTTGCCAGGGCTGCCAGCAGAGCGAGCCGCTGGACTTCGATTTTGCCTTCGCCTACCAGCCGATTGTCGACCTGCGCGATCAATCGGTATTTGCCCACGAAGCGCTGGTAAGAGGCGTGGCCGGGGAAGGTGCACTGTCGGTGTTAAATCAGGTTACAGAAGACAACCGCTACCGTTTCGACCAGCTCTACCGGACCCGCGCCATCGAAGGCGCGGCGAGCCTTAATATGCAGACACACTTGTCGATCAACTTTTTGCCCAACGCCGTCTACCGTCCAGAGCTATGCATTCGCAGCACACTGGAGGCCGCACGCAAACACAACTTTCCGATCGACCGACTGATTTTCGAAACCCTGGAAATCGAGCACGTAGATAATTATCGCCATTTGACCAATATTCTGCGTGAATACCGCGAATTCGGCTTCAAGACCGCCATCGACGATTTCGGTGCCGGTTATTCGGGGCTCAATCTGCTGGCTGATTTCCAACCGGACCTGATCAAACTCGACATGGCGCTGATCCGCGATGTTGACCAGGACCGTGTCCGTCAGGTGATCGTACGGGGGATTGTCACAATGTGTACGGAGTTGGACGTTACAGTCATTGCCGAAGGCATAGAAAGCGCCGGAGAACGGGATTTCCTCGCGGACTGTGGAATATTCCTGATGCAGGGCTACTGGTTCGCCAGACCTGCATTCAAAGCGTTGGCCCAGGTGCCGGACGAGGCCTGGAAGCGTTAACCCTTGGTTTTTTTCTTTGAAGACATTTGATCATTTGACCGTTGTCGGTCTGCGCGAGTGGGTGGCGCTCCCGGGCCTGGGAGTCGCGGGCCTGCGCGCAAAAATCGACACCGGCGCCAGCACCTCCAGCCTGCACGCCACCGATATCGAACCGTTCGAACGCGACGGCGAGAAATGGGTGCGCTTTACCGCGCATCTCGGCACCGTGGTGCAGTTGCGTCACCGGCGCTGCGAAGCGCCACTGGTCACGCGCAAAACCATCAAGAGCTCCAACGGCCATGCGCAAGTGCGCTATGTGATCAGCACCACGCTGGCCCTGGGCGATCGGGTCTGGCCGGTGGAGTTCACCCTCGCCTGCCGCAAGTCCATGCGCTATCGCCTGTTGCTCGGTTCCAAAGCCCTGATCGATGGCCAGTTGGTGGTCAATCCGGGCATCAAATATGTACAAGACAAGCCGGTGTTCCCGGTATCTACCTCCTCCACAGGTGTTGCATGAAGATCGCTGTGCTGTCGCGTAATCCGCGTCTGTATTCCACCCGCCGTCTGGTCGAAGCCGGAATCGAGCGCGGGCATGAAATGGTGGTGATCGACACCTTGCGCGCCTACATGAACATTGCCAGCCACAAGCCGCAGATCCACTACCGCGGCAAACCGCTGGAAGGTTTCGACGCGGTGATCCCGCGGATCGGCGCGTCGGTGACGTTCTACGGCTGCGCGGTGTTGCGTCAGTTCGAAATGATGGGCGTGTTCCCGCTCAACGAGTCGGTGGCCATTGCCCGTTCGCGGGACAAATTGCGTTCACTGCAGCTGCTGTCGCGGCGCGGCATCGGTTTGCCGGTCACCGGTTTTGCCCACTCGCCGGACGATATTCCCGACCTGATCGCCATGGTCAACGGCGCACCGCTGGTGATCAAGGTACTGGAAGGCACTCAGGGCATCGGCGTGGTGCTGTGCGAAACCGCGACGGCGGCAGAGTCGGTGATCGAGGCATTCATGGGCCTGAAGCAGAACATCATGGTTCAGGAATACATCAAGGAAGCCGGCGGCGCGGATATCCGCTGCTTCGTGGTCGGCGACAAGGTGATCGCGGCAATGAAGCGCCAGGCCAAACCGGGGGAATTTCGTTCCAACCTGCATCGCGGCGGCAGCGCCAGCCTGATCAAGATCACACCGGAAGAGCGCATGACCGCATTGCGCGCGGCCAAGGTCATGGGGCTGGCGGTGGCAGGTGTGGATATCCTGCGCTCGAATCACGGGCCGCTGGTGATGGAAGTGAACTCGTCGCCGGGACTGGAAGGCATCGAAACCACCACTGGCAAGAATGTCGCCGGGATCATCATCGAGCATCTGGAAAAGAATGGCGGGCCGAATATGACTCGCACCAAGGGCAAAGGTTAAAAGCAAAAGATCGCAGCCTTCGGCAGCTCTTACAGGGGAATGCATTTCGTGTAGGAGCTGCCGCAGGCTGCGATCTTTTTTTCCGCCGTTACACCGCATCTCTCGGCAACATCAATCCCAACGGCAATCTCACCCGCGCCTCCAGTCCCCCCCCGGAGCGGTTGCGCAATTCGACATTGCCGCCATGCATCGCCGCAATCCTTTTCACGATCGCCAGCCCCAGCCCGGTGCCTTTGCCACCGCGAGCCCGATCACCTCGGGTAAACGGATTGAAGATTGCCTCAAGCTCGGACGGATCAATCCCCGCGCCACGGTCCATCACGCTCAGAACCACATACGGCGCGCTGGTATCTCCGGACACATAAGCCGCGACCTCAACACCGGTGCCGGCATGGTTCAAGGCGTTGCCGATCAGGTTGTTGAGCAGGCGTTTCATCGACACTCGACGCAGCGGAAACGGCTGGATCGGTTCCAGGCGCAGGCGCACTTTCTCTTCGTTCTGGTTGTACGGCGCGGCGACTTCGCGCACCAGATCGCTGAGGTCGACCTCCTCCACTGACTCATCACGACCATCGCGGATGAACGCGAGGAACTGGTCGAGAATCGCGTCCATGTCTTCGATGTCGCGGACCATGTCGTCGGTGAGGTCGGTGTGATCGCCCATCAGTTCCAGCGACAGGCGCAAGCGCGTCAGCGGTGTACGCAAGTCGTGAGAAACCCCCGCCAGCATCAGCTCGCGCTCACGCCCGGCCTGTTCGACGTCCTCGGCCATCTGGTTGAAGGCGCGATAAACCTCGGTCATTTCGCTCGGCGTGTCGCTGATCGGCAAACGCACGCTGCGGCCCTGGCCGAGTTGCCGCGCGGCATACACCAGGCGCTTCAACGGCTGGTTGAGCTGGCTGACGAAGATCCATGCCGATGCCGTCGACAACAGGCCGATGGCGAGGAACCAGCCGAGCACGTTCCAGATTTTCTGGCCGCGCAGCGGATGCGGATACAACGGCACTTTCAGCCAGCCATCGCCCAGACTCGGCGCCCTCACCCACAGTGCCGGCGGCGAGTGCATGCGCAAACGCACCTCGGTGTCGGCACCCAGTTCCGCCTGCATCTGACGTTGGTAGATTTCGCTGTACGGCCAGTGCTGCTCGCCTTCCGGCACACCGGCGCCGACCACACGAATCAGGGTCGCGGCATCGGCAATTTTTGCGCGGTTCTCTTCGTCGGCGGCCCAATAGGCGCGCAGCGTCAGAGCGACACCATGGCTGTATTGGCGGTCCACCAGCACGTCCTCGTTCATCAACAGATAAACCAGGGTCAGCGCCTTGGAAAACAGCACGACGATCAGCACCAGCCAGAGGGTGCGGGAGAAAAAACTTTGGGGGAACCAGACGGGGGTTTTCATCTTTAACCGCTACACACTTGCAGGAGCGAGCAATGCTCGCATATTGCGGATTGCGAGTCTGTGGCAATGGCCGTGCGACCAGAGCCTTGCAGACCCGCTCCTACAAATCACCGATCACTTGGTGGCGGTGCCATCCGGTACGAACACGTAACCCACGCCCCAGACGGTCTGGATGTAGCGCGGTTTCGACGGATCGGGTTCGATCATCCGGCGCAGACGCGAGATCTGCACGTCGATGGAACGCTCCAGCGCATCCCATTCACGACCACGGGCGAGGTTCATCAGCTTGTCGCGGGTCAGCGGCTGACGCGCGTTCATCACCAGCGCCTTGAGTACCGCGAACTCACCGGTGGTGAGCATGTGCACTTCATCGCCACGCTTGAGCTCGCGGGTCGCCAGCGACAACACGTAATCACCGAAGGTGACGTTTTCGTCTTCACTGCCCGGCGCGCCCGGAACCGGTGCGGCCTGACGGCGCAACACCGCTTTGACCCGCGCCATCAGCTCGTCGGGGTTGAACGGCTTGGCCAGGTAATCGTCGGCGCCCAGTTCAAGCCCCTTGATACGGCTCAGCTCATCGCCCTTGGCGGTGAGCATGATGATCGGAATCTGGTTATTCGCGCTGCGCAGACGGCGGCACGCGGTCAGGCCGTCTTCGCCCGGCAGCATCAGGTCGAGAACGACCAGATTGAACACTTCACGCGCCAGCAGACGGTCCATCTGCTCGGTGTTCGGAACGGTACGGGCACGGTAGCCCTTGCTGACGAAGAAACGCTCCAGCAGGCTGCTCAGCCCCGGATCGTCATCAACGATAAGAATTTTTTCGCCTTCAGCCGTTTGTGCAGTGCTGCTCATTGGATGCTCCTTTTAGCTCGGCGCGCATTATGGCGTAGCTGTCGTTATACGCACCGTGTGCATTGTTAGCAGATTTTTCCTTCACTGCCAGAAAACCGGGGTTTATGCCTACAGCCTGCAACGCCCCCGAATGACAGAACGCTGGTTATAATGCGCGGCGTTTTGCGCCAGGCAACGTCTGAATCGTTACCGTAAGTGGCCGGTATTTTTTCCGGCCCTGTGCAGTAACTGTTCGATTTCACGGGTCAATGGGCAGCTTCTTGATCCAGGCAGCGGCAATTTTCCAGCCGCTCAATCAGCCTCCAGGCCATTATCTGCGTGCCTGCGAGCCTGCTTTCATACTATGTCAGGTGGTTTTATGGACAGCATCAACAGCCGCATCGCCGAGGAACTCGGCGTACGCCCACAACAGGTCGAAGCGGCCGTCGCGCTACTCGATGAAGGTTCTACCGTTCCCTTTATCGCCCGTTACCGGAAAGAAGTCACCGGCAGCCTCGATGACACCCAGTTGCGTCATCTGGAAGAGCGCCTGCGCTACCTGCGAGAACTCGACGAACGGCGCATCAGCATCCTCGCCAGCATCGAGGAGCAAGGCAAACTCACCCCTGCCCTTGAGCGCGACATCAAGCTCGCCGACACCAAGACCCGTCTCGAAGACTTGTACCTGCCGTACAAGCAGAAGCGCCGCACCAAGGGCCAGATCGCCCTCGAAGCCGGCCTCGGCGAACTGGCCGACGGCTTGTTCAACGACCCGAACCTGTCGCCGGAAACCGAAGCCGCGCGCTTCGTCGACGCCGAAAAAGGCGTGGCCGATGTAAAGGCTGCGCTGGAAGGCGCCAAGTACATCCTCATGGAGCGCTTCGCCGAAGACGCCAGCCTGTTGGAAAAACTGCGTAATTTCCTCAAACAGGAAGCGATCCTCAGTGCCCGCGTCATCGCTGGCAAGGAAGAGGAAGGCGCCAAGTTCCGTGATTATTTCGAACACGACGAGCCGCTGAAAAGCATGCCGTCGCACCGCGCCCTGGCGATTTTCCGTGGCCGCAACGAAGGCATTCTCAGCTCCGCTCTGAAAGTCGGCGATGAGCTGCCCGGCACGATGCACCCGTGCGAAGGCATGATCGGCCAGCAGTTCGGCATCCAGAACCAGAACCGCCCGGCGGACAAATGGCTCGGTGAAGTGGTGCGCTGGACCTGGAAGGTCAAGCTCTACACCCACCTGGAAACCGACCTGCTGGGCGAGCTGCGCGATGGCGCCGAAACCGAAGCGATCAACGTGTTCGCACACAACCTGCACGACCTGCTGCTGGCCGCTCCGGCCGGCCCGCGCGCGACCCTGGGCCTCGACCCGGGCCTGCGTACCGGCTGCAAGGTTGCCGTAGTCGACTCCACCGGCAAGCTGCTCGACCACGCCACGGTTTACCCGCACGTGCCGCACAACAAATGGGATCAAACCATCGCCATTCTCGCCGCGCTGTGCGCCAAGCACTCGGTGGACCTGATCGCCATCGGTAACGGCACTGCCAGCCGCGAGACCGACAAGCTGGCGATCGAGCTGATCAAAAAATATCCAGCGATGAAAATGACCAAGGTCATGGTGTCCGAAGCCGGCGCCTCGGTGTACTCGGCCTCGGAACTGGCGGCCAAGGAATTCCCGGATCTGGACGTGTCGATCCGCGGCGCCGTGTCGATCGCCCGTCGCCTGCAGGATCCGCTGGCCGAGCTGGTGAAGATCGATCCGAAATCCATCGGTGTCGGCCAGTACCAGCACGACGTCTCGCAGCTGAAACTGGCGCGCGGCCTGGATGCCGTGGTCGAGGATTGCGTGAACGCCGTGGGCGTGGATGTGAACACCGCCTCCGTGGCATTGCTGGCGCGGATCTCCGGCCTCAACGCAACGCTGGCGCAGAACATCGTCGCTCACCGTGACGAACACGGCGCGTTCAAGACCCGTGCAGCGCTGAAGAAAGTTGCGCGACTGGGCGAAAAAACCTTCGAACAGGCCGCCGGCTTCTTGCGCGTGATGAACGGCGACAACCCGCTGGATTCGTCGGCGGTGCACCCGGAAGCCTATCCGCTGGTGCAGCGCATTGCCGCTGAAACCGACCGCGACATTCGCTCGCTGATCGGCGATGCCGCTTTCCTAAAGCGACTGGATCCGAAGAAATTTACCGACGAAACCTTCGGTCTGCCGACCGTCACCGACATCCTGCAAGAACTGGAAAAACCCGGTCGCGATCCGCGCCCGGAGTTCAAGACCGCCGAGTTCCAGGAAGGCGTCGAGGACCTCAAGGATCTGCAACTGGGGATGATCCTTGAAGGCGTGGTGACCAACGTGACGGCGTTCGGTGCGTTCGTCGACATAGGCGTGCATCAGGATGGTCTGGTGCACATCTCGGCGCTGTCGGAGAAGTTCATCAAGGACCCGCGCGAAGCAGTCAAGGCCGGTGACGTGGTGAAAGTGAAGGTCATGGAAGTCGATATCCCGCGCAAACGCGTCGGCCTGTCGATGCGCATGAGTGACACTCCCGGCGAGAAAATCGACGGTGCGCGTGGCTCGCGTCCGGGCTCGGCACCGCGCCAGTCTTCGGGCAACGCGCCGCGCAAAGAAACCGCCACCGCCGCGCCGGTGAACAATGCGATGGCCTCGCTGTTCGCCAACGCCAAGCAGTTGAAGAAACGCTGATGGACATGCCGGCCGGGCTCGTCGAGAGCGCGTTTTTCAAGCTGTTGGGCTGTCGCCTGCACAGTCTCGAAACCGGGGTGGCGCAGGTCGCCCTGGCGCTTGAGCCCGAACTGCGCAACCGCGGCGGCAAACTGCACGGCGGCGCGCTGTTCAGTCTGGTCGACATTGCCATGGGCCTGGCTTGTTCCAGCAGCCATGGCTTCGATCAGCAGAGCGCGACCATCGAATGCAAGATCAACTACATCCGCGCCGTTTCCGAGGGCGAGGTGCTGTGCACGGCGCGGGTGATCCACCCGGGCCGGCGCACGCTGGTGGTCGAAGCCGAGGTGATGCAGGGCGACAAACTGGTCGCAAAAGCGCAAGGCACCTTCGCTGTCCTGTAGATGTTGCTCATCATTTTGAGTTAATTTCGGCGCTGTGATCGCAGCGTCGAGCTTTTCTGTGGGAGCGAGCTTGCTCGCGAAGAGGGCATTTCAGTCAGCCTCAAGTCGCCTGACACTCCGCCTTCGCGAGCAAGCTCGCTCCCACAGTTCGCGTGCATCCGCCAGATTCAGGGAATGAAGTTGGCGATTCAACGGGGGCTGACAGGCCCGAAAAACCAGGCGATAACGCCAGTTTCAACTTCACCCTTGTAGACCGTCTTGCCCACCCCCATATTGGGGCGACTGACGCGTGAAGGAATCCAAATTGAGCGAACTTCTCAACCGCCGCCTGGCTCTGCTCGGCGAGCGCGCTAACCTCTCTCTGCTCAAGCAGTGCCTGCACGGTATCGAACGTGAATGCCTGCGCGTGACCAGTGAAGGTCGCCTGGCGCAAACGCCGCACCCCGAAGCCCTGGGTTCCGCGCTGACCAACGAACAGATCACCACCGACTACTCCGAGTCGCTGCTGGAATTCATTACGCCAGCCCTGCCGGATCCTGCCGACACGCTGGCGAGCCTGGACAAGATTCATCGTTTTGCCTACAGCAAACTCGGCAACGAGTACCTGTGGAGTCCATCGATGCCGTGCCCGCTGCCGGCCGAGGAAGACATCCCGATTGCCTATTACGGCACCTCCAACATCGGTCAGCTCAAGTACGTCTATCGCAAGGGCCTGGCCCTGCGTTACGGCAAGACCATGCAGTGCATTGCCGGTATTCACTACAACTTTTCCCTGCCGGAACAACTCTGGCCATTGCTGCGCGAGGCCGAAGGTTTCGTCGGCACCGATCGCGATTTCCAGTCGGTGTCCTACATCGCGCTGATCCGCAACTTCCGTCGCTACAGCTGGCTGCTGATGTACCTGTTCGGTGCCTCGCCGGCGCTGGACGCCGGCTTCCTGCGCGGGCGTTCGCATCAGCTCGAGCAGTTCGATCCGGACACGCTGTATCTGCCGTACGCCACCAGCCTGCGCATGAGCGATCTCGGTTATCAGAGCAACGCTCAGGCCGGCCTGACGCCGTGCTACAACGACCTGGCGAGCTACACCGACAGCCTGCGCGAAGCGGTGGCCACGCCGTATGCGCCGTATGTAGAAGTCGGCACGCACAAGGATGGCGAGTGGGTGCAGCTCAACACCAACATCCTGCAGATCGAAAACGAGTACTACTCCAACATCCGCCCGAAACGCGTGACCTACACCGGCGAGCGGCCGATCCAGGCGTTGATGGCGCGCGGCATCCAGTACGTCGAAGTGCGCTGCCTGGACATCAACCCGTTCCTGCCGATGGGCATCGACCTCACCGAATCGCGCTTCATCGACGCCTTCCTGCTGTACTGCGCGCTGAACGACAGCCCGCTGCTGACCAACACTTCGTGCGGCAACGCCACCTCGAACTTCCTCAGCGTGGTCAAGGAAGGTCGCCGTCCGGGCCTGCAATTGCAGCGTGACGGTCAGCCGGTCGAGATGAAGCAATGGGCGGCCGAACTGCTGGAACAGATTGCTCCGCTGGCGGCGATGCTCGACCAGAGCGTCGGCGGCGATGCCCACAGCAAGGCCCTGGATGCGCAACTGGCCAAGGTCAACGACCCGTCGCTGACACCATCGGCGCAGGTGCTGGCGGCCATGGCCGAGCACAAGGAAAGCTTTGCCCAATTCTCCCTGCGCCAGAGCCAGACCCACGCCGAGTTCTTCCGCAGCGAGCCGTTGGCGGCTGACGAGCAAGCGAAGTTTGAAGAACTGGCGCGCGCGTCGCTGGCGCAGCAGACCGAGCTTGAGCAGAACGAAGTCGGCGATTTCGATGTGTTTGTCGGCGCGTATCAGGCGAGCATCCTCGCCATCAGCAATTAAAAGCCCCTCACCCTAACCCTCTCCCAAAGGGAGAGGGGACTGACCGCGTTGTTCTTGCGAGCTACACCGACCTGAAATACCGGGCCGAACTCAGGCCTTGAAAAGCATGAAGATCAGCTCCCTTTCCCCCTCGCCCCCTTGGGGGAGAGGGCTGGGGTGAGGGGGCAAAGTTCTCACGTCGAACGAATCATCCGAAATCCCCACACCCTCTCCTATCCTTAGATTTTTCCGCTCATAAGCTCATTCGAAAAAGTTATTTATTTCGGGATTCTTAGATCATTTAGTCTCCACTCACGCCGACATTCGGTCGCCTGATCTGGAGCTCTCAATTGAAACTGAATTCCCCGCTTCGCCTGCTCGCCGCCGCCTCACTGGCCGCTGCAAGCTTCCTGGCCCAGGCGGCCGATCTCACCGTCGCCTACCAGACCACCGTCGACCCGGCCAAAGTCGCGCAGGCCGACGGCGCCTACGAGAAAGCCACCAAGGCTGACATCAGTTGGCGCAAATTCGATAACGGTGCCGATATCATCGCCGCCATCGCGTCCGGCGATGTGCAGATCGGCTATCTCGGTTCGAGTCCGTTGACCGCCGCGATCACCCGCAAAGTGCCGGTCGAAACCTTCCTGATTGCCACGCAGATCGGCGCCGCTGAGGCACTGGTCGCGCGCGACGGCTCCGGCATCAAGACTCCGCAGGATCTGATCGGCAAGAAAATCGCCGTGCCGTTCGTGTCCACCGGGCACTACAGCCTGCTCGCCGCGCTCAAGCACTGGAACATCGACCCGTCGAAAGTCACCGTGCTCAACCTCGCGCCGCCAGCCATCATCGCCGCGTGGAAACGCGGCGACATCGACGCCACTTACGTGTGGGATCCGGCACTGGGCGTGGCCAAGGAAAACGGCAAAGTGCTGATCACCTCCGGCGAGCTGGCCAAGTTCGGCGCGCCTACGTTCGATGCTTGGATCGTTCGCAAAGACTTCGCCGAAAAGCACCCGGAAATCGTCACCGCGTTCGCCAAGGTCACCCTCGACGCCTACGCCGCTTACCGCAAGGATCCGCAGGCCTGGCTGGCCAACCAGAGCAACGTCGACAAACTGGTGAAGCTGTCTGGCGCCAAAGCCAGCGACATCCCATTGCTGCTGCAGGGCAACGTCTACCCGCTGGCGGCGGATCAGGTCAGTGACCTCGGCGCGCCGACCACCAAAGCCATCACTGACACCGCCGCGTTCCTCAAGGAGCAAGGCAAGGTCGACGCCGTCCTGCCGGACTACGCGCCTTACGTCAGCGCCAAATACATCACCAACTGATCGGGAGATACAGCGATGGCCTTGCTACAGCTGGAGCGCATCAGCGCACAGTACCCGGGCAGCCCGGAGCCGGTGCTGGCGGATATTTCTCTGACCCTGGGGCCGCAGCAATTGCTGGTCGCCCTCGGCCCGTCCGGCAGTGGCAAGACTTCGCTGTTGAACCTGATTGCCGGCTTCGTCGAACCGAGTGCAGGACGCATCACCCTTGACGGCGTGCCAGTCAAAGGCCCGAGCGCCGAACGTGGCGTGGTGTTTCAGGACGACGCTTTACTGCCCTGGCAGGACGTGCTGGCCAACGTCGCCTTCGGCCTTGAACTGGCCGGTGTCGGCAAGGACAAACGCGAACAGCGCGCCCGGGAAATGCTCGCGCTGGTCGATCTCGCCGATTTCGAAGAGCGGCGCATCTGGCAATTGTCCGGTGGCCAGAAACAACGCGTCGGCCTCGCCCGCGCCCTCGCCGCCGACCCGCGCGTGTTGCTGATGGACGAGCCGTTCGGTGCGCTTGATGCATTCACTCGCGAGCAGATGCAGGAGCTGTTGCTGCAAGTCTGGCAACGCACTGCCAAACCGGTTTTTCTGATTACCCACGACATTGAAGAAGCGGTGTTCCTCGCCACGGACCTGATTCTGCTGGCACCGAATCCGGGGCAGATCGTCGAGCGCCTGCAATTGGATTTTGGTCAGCGCTATGCCGCTGGCGAGTCGGCCCGCGCGATCAAGTCCGATCCGCGTTTTATCGAAACCCGCGAGCACGTGCTGAGCAAAGTCTTCTCGCAACGCAGCGCCGTACCCCGGCAGGAGCGCGCATGAGCAGTTACGACGTTTCCGCTGCGGCGGTGAAAACACCTTCGGTGAGCATCCCGGTGCGCCGCAGCCTCAGCACTCGCTGGATCAGCCTGCTGACCCTGTTCGGCCTGTTGGCGGTCTGGTGGGCGGTGACCGCGACCGGCCTGATCGAACCGTTGTTCTTGCCACCGCCTGCTGCCGTGCTGCAAAAAGGCTGGTTGCTCGCGACCTCGGGATACATGGATTCGACGCTGTGGCAGCACTTGGGCGCGAGCCTTAGCCGCATCGGCCTGGGTCTCGCTTTTGCGATTCTCACCGCCGTGCCGGTGGGCATTGCCATCGGCGCCAACCGCATCGCCCGTGGTGTGCTCGATCCACTGATCGAGTTCTATCGCCCGATCCCGCCGCTGGCGTATCTGCCGCTGATCGTGATCTGGTGCGGCATCGGCGAGTTGTCGAAAGTGCTGCTGATCTATCTGGCGATTTTTGCGCCGATTGCCATCGCCACCGCGACGGGTGTGCGTACCGTCGACCCGGCAAAACTGCGCGCGGCGCAGTCGTTGGGCGCGACGCGCTCGCAGTTGATTCGCCATGTGATTTTTCCGAGCGCTCTGCCGGACATTCTCACTGGCGTGCGTATTGGTCTGGGCGTCGGCTGGTCGACCCTGGTCGCCGCTGAACTGATCGCGGCCACCAGTGGCTTGGGTTTCATGGTGCAGTCGGCCGCGCAGTTTCTGGTCACCGATGTGGTGGTGCTGGGAATTCTGGTCATCGCCCTGATCGCCTTCGCCATGGAAATGGGCCTGCGCGCGTTGCAGCGCAGACTGGTGCCGTGGCACGGCCAGACGCACTAAATCGCTTTGTGAAAATTCCCCCTGTGGGAGCGAGCCTGCTCGCGAAAGCGTCAGATCAGTCACTGCACTGTCGCCTGACACTCTGCATTCGCGAGCAGGCTCGCTCCCACAAAAGCATGACACTCCGAATTCGAAGAGAACGACCATGAGCACCCTCAGCATCACCCCATTAAGCTCGGCCCTCGGCGCGCAGATCAGTGGCGTCGACATCAGCCAGCCGCTGAGCCTGGAACACCGCGACGCCATCGAACAGGCGTTGCTCAAGTATCAGGTGCTGTTCTTCCGCAACCAGCCGATCGAGCCAGCGCAACAGGCACGCTTCGCGCATTATTTCGGCGACCTGCACATTCATCCGATCTACCCGAACGTGCCGGAACAACCGGAAGTACTGATCCTCGACACCGCCGTCACCGACGTGCGCGATAACGCGATCTGGCACACCGACGTGACCTTCCTGCCGACGCCGGCAATGGGCGCGGTGCTCAGCGCCAAGTTGCTGCCGGAGTTCGGTGGCGACACGTTGTGGGCCAGCGGAATCGCGGCATATGAAGCGTTGTCGGCGCCGATGAAAACCCTGCTCGAAGGTCTGACCGCCACCCACGATTTCACTCGTTCGTTTCCCCTCGAGCGCTACGGCAACACGCCTGAAGCGCTGGCGCAGTGGGAAGAAGCACGGCGCAAGAATCCACCGCTGTCGCACCCGGTGATTCGTACGCATCCGGTCAGCGGCCGGCGCTCGCTGTTCGTCAGTGAAGGGTTCACTTCGAAGATCAACGAACTGTCCGAAACCGAGAGTGAGGCGATTCTGAAGTTTCTGTTCGCCCACGCGACCCGGCCGGAGTTCACCATTCGCTGGCGCTGGCAGAAAGACGATATTGCCTTCTGGGACAACCGCGTGACGCAGCATTACGCGGTGGACGATTACCGACCGGCGCGGCGGGTGATGCAGCGGGCGACGGTGTTGGGGGATGTGCCGTTCTTCAAGTGATAGCTGATGATCGTTCCCTCGCTCTGCGTGGGAATGCATCAACGGACGCTCCGCGTTCGGCTTTAGATGGGACGCAGAGCGTCCCGGGCGGCATTCCCACGCAGAGCGTGGGAACGATCCTCTCAGCGGCTTATTCGGCTGTCGAAGGCTTCTCCCACAGATTGATCCCGCCCTCTTGGGCAAACCGGTCAATCTCCGCCAGCTCTTCAGCACTGAAATGCAGATTCTTCAGCGCGCCGACGTTCTCGATGATCTGCTCCGGCCGGCTCGCGCCGATCAGTGCCGAGGTCACTCGTGGATCACGCAGGGTCCACGCCAGTGCCAGTTGCGCCAGGCTCTGCCCGCGACGCTGGGCGATTTCGTTCAACGCTCGCACGTGAGCGATGTTGGCCTCGGACAAGTGCGAAGCCTGCAGCGAGCCGCCGCCCGGGCGATTGACTCGCGCATCGGCCGGCACTCCGTTGAGATATTTGTCAGTGAGCAAACCCTGCGCCAGCGGCGTGAAGGCGATGACGCCCGTGCCGAGCTCATCGGTGGTATCGAGCAGATCCTTTTCCACCCAGCGATTGAGCAGGTTGTACGCCGGCTGATGAATCAGCAGCGGCACTTTCCACTCTTTCAGCAGCGCGGCCATTTCTCGGGTTTTCACCCCTGAGTAGGACGAGATGCCGATGTACAAAGCCTTGCCCTGCTGCACGGCGGTGGCGAGGGCGCTGGCGGTTTCTTCCAGCGGAGTGTCCGGGTCGAAGCGGTGCGAATAGAAGATGTCCACATAGTCCAGGCCGAGGCGTTGCAGGCTCTGGTCGAGGCTGGCCAGCACGTATTTGCGCGAGCCACCGCCCTGGCCGTACGGGCCGGGCCACATGTCCCAACCGGCCTTGCTCGAGATGATCAGCTCGTCGCGATACTGCTTGAAGTCTTCACGCAGCAGGCGACCGAAATTGATCTCGGCGCTGCCGTATGGCGGGCCGTAGTTGTTGGCCAGATCGAAATGGTTGATGCCCAGATCGAACGCGGTGCGCAGCAAGGCACGCTGGGTCTCGATCGGAGTGCTGTCGCCAAAGTTGTGCCACAGGCCCAGCGACAATGCCGGCAGCACCAGACCGCTGCGGCCGACGCGGCGGTAGGGAATGGAGTCGTAGCGATTTTCGGCAGCGGTGTAAGTCATCGAATCCTCTCTTGTTTGATTAACAGCAGATTGAGGGTGAAACCAAACTATGTGGCGAGGGGATTTATCCCCGATGGGTGGCGAAGCCGCCCCAAAACCTGAAACCTCGGTGAATCAACTGTACCGAGTGCGCTGGTTTTACGACTGCTTCGCAGCCGAACGGGGATGAATCCCCTCGCCACAAAAGCTCTACCAATCATGCGAAGCGGTTTACAGGTCGGGCGAGCCCCAGGTTCTGCCGCAACGTCCGGCCTTCATATCCAATTCTGAACAACCCGCCCAGCATACGCCCAAGCGGCGCGACGCCGACCTCGGGTTGGACCAATTGCTGAAACGTTTCACATTTTTTCCTGCGCTTCAGCCTCGCTGGATTGGCGATGCTCAAAGTGACACCGAGTTGGCCCCTTCGCGAGCAGGCTCGCTCCCACAGAGTTCTCCTGTGAACATGAAATTCATGTCCAGCCGAGATCCATTGTAGGAGCGAGCCTGCTCGCGAAGGCGGCCGAGCAGGCAACACCCATTCACCAGGCCAAAACTGCCATGCACATCACCATCATCACTTTCTCCGGCCTGGTCCTGCTCGCACTGATGCTTTACATCGGCGACCCCATTGGCTTCAGCCGCCAGACCATGGCCTACCGCTTCGCAGCGCTATGGCTTGCGATGACCCTGATCAATGGCGCAGTCGGCGTAGTTCATGCGGGCGGCCGCTGGGTTCGTAAATAGCGCTTGGCAGCGGGGTGTTCGGCGTGCCGGTGGCGGCAATGGTGTTGTTCATGCTGCTGAGCGCCGAGTCCTGAGCAGACCCGGCACTCAGCCGTCGATCAACGCACCAGATGCAGAAACTGCATGTGCCGTTCGTACTGGTCGAGGATGTCGTTGATGATCTGCTCTTTGGTGTAGCCGACCAGATCGTAGTCCTGACTGCCCTCGCTCAAGTGCACTTCGGCGCGGTAGTAGCGGCGATTGTTGAGTTGCTTGGAACCCATGCCGCCGCGCGCGAACGATGGCGTGAAGTAGCCGCGCATCTGCACCTGATAGATGAACGGATGCTGCTCGCCATGGCCGATTTCCAGGCTGACGTTGTCATGCGCCGGATCCGGCTGGGTAACGACGTGCAGACCTTTTTCGACGAACACGGCGGTCACTTCCTCGATTGCCGGGCGCACTGTGCTTTCCATGAAGCGGTACACCTCATCGCGGGACGGGAAGTGCACGGCCTGACTCAGGCGCTGCCGCCAACCGCCGGTGCCACGCCGCGAACCGGAGACCGGCGCCAGCGAATGCAACTGCGCGATCTGCTTCTGCGACTCCAGATAGAACGCCTTGTGCAGGCCCCACATCATCAGCAGCAGAATCAACGAGAACGGCAATGAGGTCAGCACCACCGCCGACTTCAGCGCATCGATGCTGCCGGAGAACAGCAGCGCACTGGTGATCAGCGCGGTCATCGCGCCCCAGAACACCCGCAGCCATTTCGGCCCGTCTTCATCTGGGTTGCCGCCCTTGGCCGACAGGGTCGAGAGGACCACGGTGCCAGAGTCCGCCGAGGTCACGAAGAACACGAAGCTGATGAACACCGTCACGGCGATGACGGTCTTGCTCCACGGGTAGGTTTCCAGCAGCAGGTAAATGCTCATCGACGGATTGTCGATGGCCGACATACCGAGCGCGCTCATGCCGTGATTGAGCACCTGGTCCAAGGCGCTGTTGCCGAAGATCGACATCCACGCCAGGGTGAAACCGAGCGGAATCAGCAGCACGCCGAAGACGAATTCACGGATGGTGCGACCACGGGAAATCCGCGCGATGAACAGACCCACGAACGGCGACCATGCAATCCACCAGGCCCAGTAGAACACTGTCCAGCCACCCAGCCAGTCACTCGGTTTGTCGTAGGCGTAGAGGTCGAAACTCTTCATCGGCAGGGCGCCGAGGTAGTCGCCGACGTTCTGGATCAGCGTGTTGAGCAGGTGCTGTGTCGGCCCGGCAAACAA
The DNA here is from genome assembly GCF_004307585.1 of Pseudomonas sp. Sample_20. Taxonomy (NCBI): domain Bacteria; kingdom Pseudomonadati; phylum Pseudomonadota; class Gammaproteobacteria; order Pseudomonadales; family Pseudomonadaceae; genus Pseudomonas; species Pseudomonas sp. Sample_20. Next base: position 130,172 of record NZ_RCOA01000060.1, read on the forward strand.
CACGAACAGCAGCAGCCCGCAGGCCAGCAGCATGTTGATGTCGGACATCACCCGCACGCCTTTATCGACACCGGAGACCGCAACGATGATCGCCGCGCCCATCATCAGCGTGATCAGGCCGACCTGAATCCACTGGGTGTGGGCGATGCCGAACAGATAATCCAGGCCCGAGTTGAGGTGCAACACGCCGAAGCCCATGTCGGCACCAAGACCGAACACCGTGGCGATGATGCCGAAGCCGTCCACCGCATAGCCGATCGGGCCGTTGATGCGTTTGCCGATCAGCGGATACAGCGCCGAACGCAGGGCCAGCGGCAGATTGTGCCGATAAGCGAAATAGGCCAGTGCCATGCCGACAAAGGCAAACACGCCCCAGCCATGCAGGCCCCAATGCAGAAACAGAATCTGCATCGCCTGGCGCGCGGCGTCCGCTGTGCCGGCCTCGCCTTGCGGTGGCTGGAGCATATGGGTCAGCGGTTCGGAAACGCAGAAGAAAAACAGCGTGATGCTGATCCCGGCGGCGAACAGCATGCCGGCCCAGGACAGGTAACTGAATTCGGGCTCGTCGTGGTCGGCACCGAGTTTTATCTTGCCGTAGCCGGATAACGCGGTGACCACCACGAAGACCAGATACAGGGTCATCGCGAGCATGTAGTACCAGCCGACCGTGTTGGCCGCCCAGTTTTGCGCTTCCAGCAACCAGGCGCCGGCCTGTTCGGGGATGGCGATGACGACCAGACCAAACAGCAGAATGACCGTCGCGGCGAAGTAGAACACCGGCGGATTCATGCGCACCAGACCGCTGGCGGGGGTAGACGATGCACTCATGAAAGGTGCACCTCGAAGGGTTGGAACGTGGCTGAAATGATCGGACTCAGCAAAGGCAAGCCTCCTGTTGTGAGCGGGCAGCGAACCACCGGTTTAACTTGAATGAACGTTCAAGTTAAACATGAATGGGGTGGTAAGGACTAATCGCAGGGCTGGGCGGTAGGTTTCCTACAGCGCCCGAGGAGGTTTATGACGCGGGTTTTGTGAGATTCGTTCACTGCGCCAAGCAAGAATCAAAAGCCCCTCACCCTAACCCTCTCCCAGAGGGAGAGGGGACTGATTGGGGGATGTTCAGAATGTGCGCCAACCTGAGGAAACCGTGCCGAATCCATAATCGACCCGGTATTTCAGGTCGATGTATGACGCAAAACACCTCGGTCGGCCCCCTCTCCCTCCGGGAGAGGGCTGGGGTGAGGGGAAAAGGATTCCACGGCCTACTTCTGCGTCCCGTCATCATGCTGCAGATTTGCCTGCGTCAGATTCGCCCCCGCCGGCACACTGCGCGTCAGCCAGACGTTGCCGCCAATGGTCGAGCCCTTGCCGATGGTGATCCGTCCGAGAATCGTCGCCCCGGCATAGATCACTACGTCATCCTCAACGATCGGATGACGCGGATGGCCCTTCTGCAACTGGCCGTCCTCATCCGCCGGGAAGCGCTTGGCCCCCAGGGTCACCGCCTGATAAATCCGCACTCGCTCACCAATGATCGCGGTTTCGCCAATCACTACACCGGTGCCGTGATCGATAAAGAAACTGCGGCCGATCTGCGCGCCCGGGTGGATATCGATGCCCGTCGCCGAGTGCGCGATTTCCGCGCTGATCCGCGCCAGCAGCGGCAGCCCGGCACGGTATAAATGGTGCGCGAGGCGATGGTGAATCACCGCAAGAATGCCCGGATAGCACAGCAGCACTTCATCAACGCTGCGTGCCGCCGGGTCGCCGTGATAGGCCGCCAGCACATCGGTGTCGAGCAGCGTGCGCAGCCCCGGCAAGGCCAAAGCGAAATCCTGCACGATCTGGATGGCGCGGGTTTCGACTTCACTGTCGTCCTGCGCGCTGTGGCGGGCAACGTAACGCAGCTCCAGGCGCGTCTGCGCCAGCAAGGCATTCAGCGCTACATCAAGCGTGTGGCCGACGTAGAAATCTTCACTTTCTTCACGCAGATCGACCGGCCCCAGACGCATCGGGAACAGCGCGCCACACAGCGCCTCAAGAATTTCCGCCATCGCCGCTCGCGATGGCAATTCGCGGCCGCCCTGCTCCCCTGAAGCGCGACCATTCTGTGCGCGCCACTGATCCCGCGCGCTGCGCAGCTGGCTGACGATGGTGTGCAATTGCCAATGGCTGGAACGCTCGCTCACGGTAAAGACTCCTCACGGGCGGCCGGACTGTCTGGCCGCGTCATCGGCGCCTACTTTACGGCATGCTTTCGCCGACGAATTAAGAACCGATAGTGCTGGCCTCAGTCCATTTGGCTATAAGCGATTGGCGGTTGCCCGGGCAAAAACGCGTGCCTATAGTCCTTTCATTCTTCTGCGCCAGTACGGACCCATGATCAAACAACAGCTGCAACGCTTCCCCCGTCTCGAACTGCTGAGCCATCCCACGCCGCTGGAAAAACTCGAACGCCTGTCCACCTGGCTCGGCCGCGAGGTGTACGTCAAGCGCGATGACCTGACGCCGCTGGCGATGGGCGGCAACAAGCTGCGCAAACTCGAATACCTCGCCGCCGACGCGCTCGCACAAGGTGCTGACACGCTGATCACGGCCGGTGCGCTGCAATCGAACCACGTGCGCCAGACCGCCGCACTGGCGGCGAAACTCGGCCTGGGCTGTGTGGCACTGCTGGAAAACCCGCTGGGAACTGACGACAGCAATTACACCGGCAACGGCAACCGCTTGCTGCTCGATCTGTTCGACACCAAGGTCGAACTGGTCGACAACCTCGATAATGCTGACGAACAACTGGCCGCCCTCGCCGTGCGCCTGCGCAGCAACGGCAAGAAGCCGTATCTGGTGCCGATTGGCGGCTCCAACGCACTCGGTGCTCTGGGTTATGTGCGCGCCGGGCTGGAGCTGGCTGAGCAGATCAAGGACAGCGGCCTCGATTTCGCCGCTGTGGTGCTGGCTTCAGGCAGTGCCGGTACTCACAGTGGTCTCGGACTGGCGCTGAGTGAGGCGCTGCCGCAACTGCCGGTGATCGGCGTGACCGTTTCGCGCAGTGAAGAAGATCAGCGGCCGAAGGTTCAGGGTTTGGCCGAACGCACCGCTGAGCTGCTGGGCGTCAAGTTGCCGGCCAGCTTCAAGGTCGAGCTGTGGGACGAATATTTCGCCCCGCGTTATGGCGAGCCGAATGCCGGAACGCTGGCGGCGGTGAAACTGTTGGCCGCACAGGAAGGTCTGTTGCTTGACCCGGTCTACACCGGCAAGGCCATGGCCGGCCTGTTAGACGGGATTGGCCGGCAGCGCTTCGATGACGGCCCGATTATCTTCCTGCACACCGGTGGCGCGCCGGCGTTGTTTGCCTACAAGGATTTTCTGACAAGATGATCACTGCAGATTGCAGATACCTGTGGCGAGGGGATTTATCCCCGTTGGGTCGCGGAGCGGCCCTTGCTTTCGCAGGAGATTACAACGCCGCAGAACTTTGCAACTTTGGTGCAGCCGAACGGGGATAAATCCCCTCGCCACAACTGAATGGACGCATATTCCAAAAAACCCTAAAAGAAACACAATCTAGTATTTTCAAGTCTAAAACAGACATCTTATAGTCTCGCCGCAGGCGAATTTCGGGCGAGACGCTTAAGCTGCTTTAAGGCAGGATAGCGCTGTCGTTCAAATCACCAATTTGCCTACATTCCTTAAGCGTCTTCCATAAGAAAACACAGGGGCTTGTCATGAATTTTTCCGCACTACGTCGCACTCTGCTGGTCGGTTCGCTGGGTCTTGCGCTCAGCGCTGGCCTGATCGGTCAGGCAGTGGCCGGTGAGCAGTTGCAACAGATCAAGGACAAAGGCGTGCTCAACGTCGGCCTGGAAGGCACTTACCCACCGTTCAGCTACGTCGACGAGAACGGCAAGCTGTCCGGTTTCGAAGTCGAACTGTCCGAAGCGCTGGCGCAAAAGCTCGGCGTCAAAGCCAAGATCCAGCCGACCAAATGGGACGGCATCCTCGCCGCACTTGAATCCAAACGTCTGGATCTGGTGGTCAACCAAGTGACCATCTCCGACGAGCGCAAGAAGAAGTACGACTTCTCCGAACCGTATACCGTCTCTGGCATCCAGGCCCTCGTGCTGAAAAGCAAAGAGTCGGCGCTGAACATCAAGACCGCCGCTGACCTGTCCGGCAAGAAAGTCGGTGTCGGCCTGGGTACCAACTACGAGCAGTGGGTTCGCGCCAACGTGCCGGGTGCTGACGTGCGCACCTACGATGATGATCCGACCAAGTTCGCCGACCTCAACAACGGTCGTACCGATGCCATCCTGATCGACCGTCTGGCTGCCCTCGAATACGCCAAGAAAGCCCCGAAAACCGTGGCTGCCGGCGAGGCCTTCTCGCGTCAGGAATCCGGTATCGCCCTGCGCAAAGGCGAGCCTGAACTGCTGGCTGCGGTGAACAAGGCGCTCGACGAACTGCGTGCTGACGGCACTCTCGAGAAACTGTCGAAGAAATACTTCAACGCAGACGTCACTAAATAATGGAAGAGGCTTTCCAACTCGCGCTGGATTCCGCGCCCTTTTTGTTGAAGGGCGCGTACTACACGGTAGTCCTCAGCCTCGGCGGGATGTTCTTCGGTCTGCTGCTGGGCTTCGGCCTCGCGCTGATGCGCCTGTCGCGCTTCAAATCGGTCAGTTGGCTGGCCCGCATCTACGTGTCGTTCTTTCGCGGCACGCCGTTGCTGGTGCAGCTGTTCGTGATCTATTACGGCTTGCCGCAACTGGGCATGGAGCTTGATCCGCTGCCGGCAGCACTGATCGGTTTCTCGCTGAACATGGCCGCCTACGCCTGTGAAATCCTCCGTGCCGCGATCGGTTCGATCGAACGCGGTCAGTGGGAAGCCGCTGCGAGTATCGGCATGACCCGCGCGCAGACCCTGCGCCGGGCCATCCTGCCGCAAGCGATGCGCACGGCATTGCCGCCGCTGGGCAACAGCTTCATTTCGCTGGTCAAGGACACGGCGCTGGCCGCGACCATTCAGGTGCCGGAGCTGTTCCGTCAGGCGCAGCTGATTACCGCCCGGACTTTCGAAGTCTTCACCATGTATCTTGCCGCCGCGCTGATCTACTGGATTCTGGCCACGGTGCTTTCGCACTTGCAGAACAAGTTGGAAGAGCGGGTCAATCGGCACGACCAGGAGTCCTGACGCGATGATTGTCGTGGAAAAACTGACCAAGCAATTCAAGGGTCAGGTCGTGCTCAACGGCATCGACCTTGAGGTAAAGGAAGGCGAAGTCGTCGCGATCATCGGCCCCAGTGGCTCGGGGAAAACGACGTTCCTGCGCTGCCTGAATTTCCTCGAAGAACCCACCAGCGGCCGGATCAAGGTCGGCGATATCGAAATAGATACCAGCCGTCCGCTGAACCAGCAGCAAAGTCTGGTGCGCAACCTGCGCCAGCACGTCGGCTTCGTGTTCCAGAACTTCAACCTGTTCCCCCATCGCACCGCTTTGGAAAACGTCATCGAAGGCCCGATCGTGGTCAAGAAGATGCCGCGCGACGAGGCAGTTGCCCTGGGTAAAAAGCTGCTGACCAAAGTGGGGCTTGCCGGCAAGGAGGACGCCTATCCGCGCCGGCTTTCCGGTGGCCAGCAACAGCGCGTGGCAATTGCCCGGGCGCTGGCGATGGAGCCGGAAGTGATTCTGTTCGACGAACCGACTTCAGCGCTCGACCCGGAACTGGTCGGTGAAGTGCTGGCAACCATTCGCGGTCTTGCCGAAGAAAATCGCACCATGGTGATTGTCACCCACGAAATGGGTTTTGCCCGTGACGTGGCCAATCGCGTGGTGTTTTTCGACAAGGGCGTAATTGTTGAACAGGGTGAAGCCAAGGCACTGTTTGCCAACCCGAAAGAAGAACGCACCAAACAGTTTCTCAGCAAGTTTCTGAATCACGCCTGAGAACTTTCTCTGCCACAGCCCTCAACTTCCACGGACGGAAGTTATCCCTGCCCCGGTATTTCATTCTTCTAAACATTTATTACTTGTGCGCGCAAATATACATTGCGCAACGATGACGCACATTCTCGATTCGTCATATTTCCATACGTTTGCCGGTGAACGAACCCGCACAAAACGTCGCGAAACCGCTGTTTATCTGTAGCTGATTTCGCGCTTACACCTAGGCTTAGTGCCTCGATGACGTAGGAGCTTTCTGATTAACTTGTAATTTACGCATTAACTAACCCCCTCTATTGACACCCCTCTCCGCAGACTTTTATCTAGTCGGCAACCGGCGCCCCTTAGTTCAAATAACCCGCACTAATACCGAGCAGATACTTGTCGCTTTTATTGCCAGTTGATTCGCGTCTTTTTTGTTTTCCAGAAACGGATTTCGCTGCAAGACTTCAAGGAGAGAAACCGATGACCCGCACTTCGCACACCCCCGAACTTGCAGCGCCAACGCTGGCATGCGCACAAAAAACCGGCATCAACCAGGCGACAGCGGCCCATCTGCTGATCGATGTACCGCCCTACCGCGACATGGACGTTGGCGATCTGATCGAACTGTTCTGGAACAAATGCTATGTCGCGTCAAAAGTCCTCAGCGCGGCCGATGTGGGCGAGTCAGTGAGCCTGCGGGTGCCGGAGAGTTTCATCACCAATGGCACCGCGCGCATTCACTACCGCGTGATGCAGGTCGGCCAGGGTCCGGCACTGTCGGCGGCGACCCGGGTGCAGGTCAAACTCGATTGCCCCGGTGGTCAGCCCACTGGGCAGTGCGAAGACGAAAACCAGCAACTGGCACCAGTGATCATCCCCGAAGCGATTCGCCGTCAGGGCGTGAACCCCAGCCAGATCAAACGCGGCGTGCCGCTGACCATCGAGCCTTATCTGAACATGGCAGAAGACGACGCCATCACATTGCGCTGGGGCGATGTGCGCATGGATCTGGCGCCAGTCACTGCGGCCGATGTCGGGCTGCCGATTCAGGTCTGGGTGCCACCGGCGGTCATTGTCGAAGCGGGCGAAGACCTGCGGCTGGACGTGACCTACTGCATCCTCGACCGGGTCGGTAACAACTCGCGCTGGGCACCGCCGCGCACGTTGAAAATCGGTTGCGTGAATCCGTACGTAAAAGTCCCGTTGAAACCCGAATTAAAGGCCGCCGAATCACGTACCAAGTGAGACCTGCCCAAGGTGGGAGGTCAGTGACCTCTCACCTGAAAGTCGTTAACCAAGCCGAACATCCCCCTTCTATGCATATTCCTAAAAGTTAGTTTATTTAAATTTTATACACGCTTAGGGTATATGAACCGGACCACCGGACATTCTTTCAATCGTCGCACTTCGCGGCGTTTTTCATGAGATGTGAGGTAGGTATGGTCCGGAACACAATCACCCCAGTGCAGATCGCCAGGGCATTGCGTGCAGCCAGGGAGCGGCACTGATGTCCAGTCTTGCAGATGCCAACGTGCAGTCCGATCTGGACATCGCCCCGCTGATGTTGCCCGCGCAAGTACTGCGCAACGACGCTCAAGCGATCAAGGCCGCCCACGAGCTGGCGCAAGCCGCCCGTGTGCAAGCGGCCAAACGTGACCGTCAGCGCAAGCTGCCATGGTCGGAAATCGAACAGTTCACCCGCAGCGGTCTGGGCAGCATTGCCATCCCGCGCGAATACGGTGGCCCGCAGGTTTCTTTCGTCACATTGGCCGAAGTATTCGCGATCATTTCTGCCGCCGACCCGGCGCTCGGACAGATCCCGCAGAACCAGTTCGGCATCATCCATCTGCTGCTCGGCACCGCCACCCAAGCGCAGAAAAAGCAGCTGTTCCAGAGTGTTCTGGAAGGCTGGCGCATCGGCAATGCCGGCCCGGAACGCGGCACGAAAAACACCCTGGAACTGAAGGCGCGGATCACCGCTGACGGCGACGATTACGTAATCAACGGCCAGAAGTTCTACTCCACCGGCGCGCTGTTTGCGCATTGGGTCGCGGTGAAAGCGCTCAACGATGACGGTAAACAGGTGCTGGCCTTCGTCCGTCGCGGCACGCCGGGTCTGCGCATCGTCGATGACTGGTCGGGCTTCGGCCAGCGCACCACGGCGAGCGGCACGATTCTGCTGAACAACGTGCGCGTCGAGTCGAGCCTGGTCATCGACAACTGGAAGATCAACGACAAGCCGAACACCCAGGGCGCAGTGTCGCAGCTGATTCAAGCAGCCATTGACGCCGGCATCGCCCGTGGCGCCATCGACTTCGTCAAAACCCGCGCACGGCCATGGATCGACGCCAAGGTCGAGCGCGCCAGCGATGACCTCTACGTGATCGCCGATATCGGCAAACTGAAAATCGAACTGCACGCCGCCGAAGCGCTGCTGCGCAAGGCCGGCAAAGTGCTCGATGAAGTCCACGCCGCGCCGCTGACTGCCGAATCCGCCGCACGCGCTTCGATCGCCGTGGCCGAAGCAAAAGTGCTGACCACCGAGATTTCGCTGCTGGCCAGCGAAAAGCTCTTCGAACTGGCCGGCAGCCGCGCGACCCTTGCCGAATTCAATCTCGACCGCCACTGGCGCAACGCCCGCGTGCACACCCTGCACGACCCGGTGCGCTGGAAATATCACGCGGTCGGCGCCTATCGCCTGAACGGCACTTTGCCGGCTCGCCATTCCTGGATCTGAGACGACCAGTCATCTGGAGAACCCCCTATGACGCTTTCCCATCACGTCGCGCTCATCACCAGCGATGAGCAAGCCCTGATCGTCGCCAGCGACCTGGCCGAAGATTTCCAACGCGACAGCGCCCTGCGCGACCGCGAACGCCGCCTGCCATTGGCCGAGCTGGAAGTGTTTTCCCGCTCCGGCCTGTGGGGCATCAGCGTGCCGAAAGAATATGGCGGCGCGGGCGTATCTAACGTCACCCTGGCCAAGGTCATCGCACTCATCGCTCAGGCCGACGGTTCGCTCGGGCAGATTCCGCAGAACCATTTCTACGCACTGGAAGTGCTGCGCGTGAATGGCAGCGATGAACAGAAACAGCGTCTGTACGCCGAGGTGCTCGCCGGCCAACGCTTCGGCAATGCTCTGGCAGAACTCGGCACCAGAACCGCTCACGACCGCGTCACCCGTCTCATCCGCGATGGTGATGGTTATCGCATCAACGGTCGCAAGTTCTACTCGACCGGGGCGATTTACGCGCAGCGCATCCCGACCTCCGTGGTCGATGAAAATGGCATGCAGCAATTGGCCTTCGTACCGCGCGAAAGCAAGGGCCTGACGGTAATCGACGACTGGAGCGGCTTCGGCCAGCGCACCACCGGCAGCGGCTCGGTAGTGTTCGAAGATGTGTATATAGCGGCGGAAGAGGTGCTGCCGTTCCAGAGCGCTTTCGAACGCCCGACCACGGTCGGCCCGCTGGCGCAGATTCTCCACGCCGCCATCGACACCGGCATTGCCCGCGCCGCTTACGAAGATGCCTTGCATTTCGTGCGCAGCAAAACCCGTCCGTGGATCGATTCCGGCAACGACAAGGCCACCGAAGATCCGCTGACATTGAAGAGCTTTGGCCACTTGAGCATCCGCCTGCACGCCACTGAAGCATTGCTTGAGCGTGCCGGTGAATTCCTCGACGCCGCGCAAGCCGAAACCAACGCGGAAACCGTCGCCGCCGCCTCGATCGCAGTCGCCGAAGCGCGGGCGATCAGCACGGAAATTTCCCTCGCCGCCGGCAGCACGCTGTTCGAACTGGCCGGCAGCCAGGCGACGCTGAGCGAACACGGCCTCGACCGGCACTGGCGCAACGCGCGCGTGCACACCCTGCACGACCCGGTGCGCTGGAAATATCACGCCGTGGGCAATTACTACCTCAACGATGAAAACCCTCCGCTGCGAGGGACGATCTGATGACTGCTGCGAAAAAGAAGATTCTGCTCAACGCGTTCAACATGAACTGCATCGGCCACATCAATCACGGCCTGTGGACGCATCCGCGCGACACTTCGACCCGCTACAACACGATCGAGTACTGGACCGAACTGGCGCAGTTGCTTGAGCGTGGATTGTTCGATGGCTTGTTCATCGCTGACATAGTCGGCGTCTACGATGTCTACCAGAACTCGGTGGACGTCACGCTGAAAGAGTCGATCCAGTTGCCGGTCAACGATCCGCTGCTGCTGGTTTCGGCCATGGCCGCTGTTACCAGAAACCTCGGTTTCGGCCTGACCGCCAATCTAACTTACGAGCCGCCGTATCTGTTCGCCCGACGCATGTCGACGCTCGATCATTTGAGTCGCGGCCGGGTCGGCTGGAACATCGTCACCGGTTACCTGGACAGCGCCGCCAAAGCCATGGGTCTGCGCGAACAGGTCGAACATGACCGCCGCTACGACCAGGCCGAAGAATATCTGCAAGTCTTGTACAAGCTCTGGGAAGGCAGCTGGGAGAACGGCGCGGTGCGCAACGATCGCGAGCAGCGCATCTACGCCGACCCGGACAAAGTGCACAAGGTCGTGCACCAGGGCGAGTTCTATGAGGTCGAGGGTTATCACCTATGCGAGCCGTCGCCGCAGCGCACGCCGGTGCTGTTTCAGGCCGGTAGCTCCGACCGCGGCTTGCTGTTTGCCGGGCGTCATGCCGAGTGCGTGTTCATCAGCGGCCAGAACAAACCATCGACCAAAGTGCAGGTCGACAAGGTCCGCGCCAGCGCCGTCGAAGCCGGGCGCAATCCTCAAGACATCAAGGTGTTCATGGGCCTCAATGTGATCGTTGGCGCCACCGAAGAAGCGGCGTGGGCCAAGCATGCCGAATACCTGAGCTATGCCAGCGCCGAGGCCGGCGTGGCGCACTTTTCCGCGTCCACCGGTATCGACTTTGCCCAGTACGAAATCGACGAACCGATCCAGTACGTGAAGAGCAATGCGATTCAGTCGGCGACGAAAAACCTGCAGAACAACGACTGGACCCGGCGCAAATTGCTCGACCAGCACGCCCTTGGTGGTCGTTACATCACCGTGGTCGGCTCGCCCGAGCAAGTGGCGGATGAACTCGAATCGTGGATCGCCGAAACCGGTCTGGACGGCTTCAACCTGACCCGCATCGTCACCCCGGAAAGCTATGTCGATTTCATCGAACTGGTGATTCCCGAGTTGCAGCGGCGCGGCTCGTACAAGACTGCGTATGACAGCGGGACCTTGCGCGAGAAATTGTTTCACGGTGAGGCGCAGTTGCCTGAGCAACATACCGGCTCTTCGTACCGACGCTAAAAGCATCGCTGGCAAGCCAGCTCCCACAAGGGTCTGCGGCGCACACAAAACCTGTGGGAGCTGGCTTGCCAGCGATGAGGCCACAACAGACACCACAAATCTTATGCACTGACTGGAAAAACCATCATGACCAAGAAAACCCTGTCCCAACCAGTCAAAGCACTGGCCTTGGCCTTCGGCCTGTTCAGCTCGGCTGTCTTCGCCGCCGACGCCCCGTTGAAAATCGGCACCACCGCCGCTTTCGCCATTCCGCTGGAAGCCGCCGTCGAGGAAGCTTCCAAACAAGGCCTGAAAGTCGAGCTGGTGGAATTCACCGACTGGATCGCGCCCAACGTCAGCCTCGCCGCTGGCGACATTGATGTGAATTACTTCCAGCACATCCCGTTCCTGGAAAACGCCAAAGCCGCGTCCGGTTTCGATCTGGTGCCATTCGCTCCTGGGATCATCAACAACGTGGGCCTGTATTCGAAGAAATACAAAAGCTTCGATGAACTGCCCGAAGGCGCCAGCGTCGCCATCGCCAATGACCCGATCAACAGCGGTCGCGGTCTGCAATTGCTCGCCAAGGCCGGGTTGATCACCCTGAAACCGGGCGTCGGCTACAAAGCCACCGAGGACGACATCGTCGCCAATCCGAAGAACATCAGGATCCTGCAGGTCGAAGCCGTGCAACTGGTGCGCGCCTATGACGACGCCGACCTGGTCCAGGGTTATCCAGCCTACATCCGTCTGGCGAAGACCTTCGATGCCGGCTCGGCGCTGCTGTTCGACGGTCTCGATCACAAGGAATACGTGATCCAGTTCGTCATCCAGCCCAAGAGCAAAACCGACCCGCGCCTGATCAAGTTCGTCGACATCTATCAGCATTCACCGGCCGTTCGCGCGGCGCTGGACAAGGCCCACGGCAAGCTCTATCAGGCCGGTTGGGAAAGCTGAACATGACTGCGGCGACCCAACGGCGACTGGAGCTTCCAGAGCCACACAATGCTGAAAAAACCGAGCTGCATCCCGAGTTGAATCGCGCCCACGTACGCTTTATTGGCGTGGGCAAAACCTACAACGGTCGGCAAGGTCCGGTCGCGGCTTTGCAGGGCGTCGACCTGGCGATTCAACGCGGCGAAGTGTTCGGCATCATCGGCCGCAGCGGCGCCGGCAAGTCGTCGCTGATCCGCACGATCAATCGCCTGGAGCAGCCAACGTCGGGGCGGGTGTTGATCGATCAGGTGGATATCGGCGAGTTCGATGAAGACCGCCTCGTCGCCCTGCGCCGGCGCATCGGCATGATCTTCCAGCACTTCAATCTGATGTCGGCCAAGACCGTCTGGCAGAACGTCGAGTTGCCGCTGAAAGTCGCCGGCGTGCCGAAGGAGCAGCGCGACAACAAGGTTCGCGAACTGCTCGAACTGGTCGGCCTGCAAGGCAAGCACAAGGCGTACCCGGCGCAACTCTCCGGTGGGCAGAAACAGCGTGTCGGCATCGCCCGCGCGCTGGTGCATGACCCGGACATTCTGCTCTGCGATGAAGCGACATCGGCGCTCGACCCGGAAACCACGCAGTCGATCCTCGGCCTGTTGCGCGAGATCAACAAACGCCTGGGCCTGACCATTGTGCTGATCACTCACGAAATGGCAGTGATCCGCGAGATCTGCGATCGCGTCGTCGTGCTTGAGCATGGTCATGTGGTCGAGCAAGGGCCGGTGTGGCAAGTGTTCGGCAATCCGCAACACGCAGTCAGCCAGACTTTGCTCGCGCCGCTGCAACACGCCTTGCCGGAAGAACTGCAAAGCCGATTGCAGGCGCAATCCACGGCTTCAAATGCAGCGGTGGTGTTGCGTTTGCAGTTCACCGGCAGTGCCGCTGATGAGCCGGATCTGGCCGCGTTGTTTGCGGCGTTGGGTGGGCGAGTGAAGCTGCTTCAGGGCGGCGTCGAACGAATTCAGGGACACGCGCTGGGGCAGCTTTTACTCGCCGTCAGCGGTTCGGCGTCCAACGCCGAGCAATTGCGCGAGCGCGCCGGGCAGTGGGCGCAACGAGTGGAGGTATTGGGCTATGTGGTTTGATCGCTTGCTGCAGGGTTTTATCGACACCTTTTTGATGGTCGGCGTGTCGTCGCTGATCGCGCTGCTGCTGGGGATTCCCATCGCGGTGATTCTGGTCACCAGTGACAAGGGCGGGATCTATGAGGCGCCGCTGTTGAACCGTGCGCTGGGTGCATTCGTCAATCTGTTCCGCTCGATCCCGTTCCTGATTCTGATGGTCGCGCTGATTCCATTCACCCGTCTGATCGTCGGCACTACCTATGGTGTGTGGGCCGCTGTGGTGCCGCTGACAATCGCCGCAACGCCGTTCTTCGCGCGGATCGCCGAAGTGAGTCTGCGCGAGGTCGATCATGGTCTGATCGAAGCCGCACAGGCCATGGGTTGCCGGCGCTGGCATATCGTCTGGCATGTGCTGCTGCCCGAGGCGCTGCCGGGGATTGTCGGCGGTTTCACCATCACCCTGGTGACGATGATCAATTCGTCGGCCATGGCTGGGGCAATTGGTGCTGGTGGGCTGGGGGATATCGCTTACCGCTACGGCTATCAGCGCTTCGATAGCCAGATCATGTTGACGGTGATCGTCTTGCTGGTGGCGCTGGTGGCGGTGATTCAGTTGGGTGGCGACAGGCTGGCGCGGGGGCTGAATAAGCGCTAAGGTCGATAGCGGCAGGTGGCCATCAACCACGCCCATCTGATCGCGTTATTTTGGGCGATGCCCTTCGTTAAAATCGGATGCTTCCTACACCACTTTTGTCGTTTCGCCAGCCCGAAGCACGCGGGTTTGCAGGACGATTCCTAGAATAATTTGCCCGCTTGTACCCGAAATATCCTGTAGCTAATCTCCGGTCGTCACTGTTTTGCGGTGACTGGATTCAGTTGTCCGGCCGGCAACTGATCCGCGTGCAGCCGCCGTCCTGCTCGTTTAGTCGCGAAATGGTTGGCTCCCACTTGAAGTCAGGAGTTTACCCATGGAAAAGAAACTTGCCGATCCGCCACTCAGCCTTACCTCAAGCAAGCGGTTCACCGAGGATTTGCTCAAGGATCGCTCTGCACTGTGCCGCGCCGTCGACTCACATCTGGCCGGCAATCAGGTCACGTTGGCTGGACAGAAACGCGTCTACAGCATCAGCGAAGATGTGACGCTGGAGGACGCCCAACTGTATGTTGCCGATCTGCTGCGCTGCGCTTCGGTGACCGTCCATCAATGCGGTGACCAGCTCGGGGGCGCGGATCGGGCCATGGTGTTCTCGGTCTGGCATCTGCTGGAAATGGCCAAGGCGATGATGGACCGCTCGATCGATTGTCTGGGAGCCAAGCAGCACTGAAGCCTGGCACCCATCGCCGCCTGCACTGGCCCCAGCGCAGGCGGCGTTTTTTTGCCGGTGAAAAAGCTTATAGTCCGCCCTCACACCGCCAATACAGCATCGAACATGAAGCAAACGCCCAGCGACCTCGAACAGATCACCGCCACTACCCTCGGTCACTACAACTCGGTGGCCGAGGATTTCCGTGAAGGCACGCGCGACCACGATGTCAGCCAGAACATAGAGGCCTTGCTGCGCCACATTCACGGTGAAGCACCTTTCACGATTCTCGATTTCGGCTGCGGGCCGGGCCGGGATTTGCAAACCTTCACGCACATGGGCCACGTGGCGATCGGCCTTGATGGCTCACAGGAATTCGCGCGCATGGCCCGCCAGGACAGCGGTTGCGAAGTCTGGCAGCAGGACTTTCTCAAGCTTGATCTGCCGGCCGAGCGCTTCGACGGCATCTTCGCCAATGCCGTGCTGTTTCATGTGCCGTTGCAGGTGTTGCCGCAAGTGCTACGGCAACTGCACGGCACCTTGAAACCGGGTGGCGTGCTGTTCAGTTCAAATCCGCGTGGCGACAACCAAGAAGGCTGGAATGGGCCGCGCTACGGCTCGTATCACGATCTCGAAGCCTGGCGCGGGTTGCTGACGGCGGCGGGTTTTGTCGAGCTGGAGCATTATTACCGGCCTGCGGGCTTGCCGCGCGAACAGCAGCCGTGGCTGGCGAGCGTGTGGCGCAAAGTCTGAATCAGGGCGCCGCTTGTACCTGATACTGGCTGTCGCTGCCGTCCGCTAACAGTGCAGTCATGCTGTGTCCCGGTAACGTCCGGCCCTGCCAGTTGCGTGGAGCGGTGTCGAAATTGGCCAGCAGTCGCGTGCCGTCGGCAAACGTCGTCTGCTGGACCAGGCGATCCTCGCTCAACCAGTCAAAAGCGGTCAGCGCTTGCGTCGCCAGACGTTCGTGCAGCGGACGAAAGAATCGATCCTGACGCACGATCAGCGGCAAGCGCTGATCAAGGCTGGCCGCACTCAGGTGGTACAGCGGCGGTACGTTGTAGAGCAACTGGGTGAGCTCGTTTTCCACCCGCACGTCGCTGAGTTTCAGGTTATCGAACAACCAGTGATGACTGGTGATGACAGAGCCGTGTAACACCGCCTGATACAGCGGTAAACGGCTGGCGGGGGCGAAATGAACGCGTCGGTAGTCAGCCTTCAATCGGGTCGGTTTGAAGAACACCGCAGGCTGCTCCGGTGGGTACCATTGGCCGACGAAAAAGTCCGCTGTGCCCGGCTGCTGCATGTCGCGATCGCCCCAACCGATCACTGGCGTCTGCATGCCATGTGCGAACAAGACCCCCTGTGCGGTGGCGGCATTGCCATCCTCGGAGCCGCTCGGCAGCTGCAACACTTCGTTGATCCAGCGCGATGCTGCAACGTTGCCCGCGGCATTTTGCGCCTGGGTCATCGGTGCGCCGGGACGATAACTGTCGAAGAGCATCCCAGCGGCATAGGCATCGAGAAACCAACTGTTGAACCCGGCAACCTTCTGGATTGCATCGATGCGCCGCTCAAGTAACGGTCGCACACATCGCGGATCGGTATAGTGACCGGACTGCTGAAACCCGCTTTTCAGCGCACCGTTTTCCTCCACGATCGCGCACTCGGTATTGGCCCGATCGCCGAGGTGCGCGGTGGTCCAGTCCGGATTTTCGTCCTCGCGCAGCGCGGTTTCATAGGAGTCATAGGGGGCAATCAGATACCCCGCAGAGACGGCGGCGCGCACCGCCTCCGGGTGCCAGAGTCCACCTTCCCAGCCCTCGCCGAGCCCAAGCCATAAACGCGAAAGTCCAGCGCTCTGCAAGCGTTCAGTGGTTCGTCGCGACAAGGTGCGCCCCCAGCGCGAAGGATCAGGCGCCAGCGTACCCTTCAGAACATCGGCCAACTGCTCGCGCACCTCAGCGTACCCGTTGACCAGCGCCTGCATGTCCGGCACCGCACGCGCCTGCCAGGTTTTGCGCGCCTGAACGTTCAGCGCGCGATTGAGACTGCGCAGCATCACAGTCTGTTGATAGCGATTGAGTACGGTCTCGCTGGCGAGCAACCGCAGCGCTTCAGCATCCATTGCTGCCCGAAGTTCACTGACCAGCACACCCGAGCCGCGCAACCGGGCAATCAGCAGCGGCCAGTTGCGCACATCGTCAGGGCCGAGCAGGTCGTTGCCCCATAGATAGACATGCGCGGCACCGATCAGCTTGGCGGCTTGCGGGGTCTTGATCAGCTTGTTCGCCAAGGTTTCATATTGATCGCTTTCGATGAGCCACTGCTTGTAGCGCTTGGCCCCGGCCAAGGGATCGAGAGTGCCGAGAAACAGGCTGAAGGTCAGCGGTTTTGAGGGTTCAAGCGATGTGAATCGATGCCGGGCCGACAGCCCCAGTGCATCACCATTGGCCTTGAAGCGCAGTTGGTTGTTGTAAGGGTTGGTCAGCAGCCAGTGCAGGCTGAAATTCTCGTACTCCATCCCCCAAAGCGGCAGGCTCAAGTCCTGGGTGGTATCGAGCGCGCCCTGCGCGAGCAGGAACTTCTGCCACACCCGGTCACCGTGCGGCACGTAGCGCCCTTCGGCAAGCGGCCAGATCAGCGCCTGGCCCATTGCACTGGCGGGCTGATGAATAAACTCGATTTGCGAGGGCGAGTTAGCCGTAATCGAAAACGTCAGGTCACGCTGGTCCAGGTCAACACTGAGCAACCAGCGCCCATCGTCCCATTGCCAATCGATGCGATTGCCGCGCCTGACCATGTCGCTGACCTTGTGCCGCAGCATACCGGCCGAGGCCTGCACCGGCGCAGCGCCGGCGGCTTCAACGCGCACCGCCAGCGTCGCAGGATCGACCTGCACCCGCCAAAGCTGGTTTTCCAGCAGCACTTCGGCCAGTACTGCCGGCGACAGGCTCAAGCCAGCGAGCAGCAACCATCCGCGTAACCAGCCGGAAACAGTCGACATGGCACGTCCCTCTTCGAATGAAGAAGGGACGTTAGCGCAGTCCACTCACCCTGTAAGTCAGACCTTTCCCAAAGATCGCAGGGGCTAGCTCACTGCGCCGGCTTTTCATCCTTCTGCGGTTCGCGAATCTTGTACCAGGCCACATACAGCGCCGGCAGAAACAGCAGCGTCAGCAGGGTCGCCACGACGATGCCGCCAATCATCGCGTAGGCCATCGGCCCCCAGAACACTTCGCGGGCGATCGGGATCATGCCCATGCTCGCCGCCGCTGCGGTCAGCAGAATCGGTCGGCGCCGGTGTTCGGTGGCTTCGACCACCGCGTCCCACGGCGCATAGCCTTTCTGCTCGAACTCATCGATCTGCGTCACCAGAATCACCGAGTTGCGGATGATGATGCCGATCAGCGCGAGAATCCCGAGGATCGCCACGAAGCCCATCGGCGTGCCAGTCGGCACCAGCGCCAGGACCACGCCGATCAACCCCAGCGGCGCGACACTGGCGACCAGGAACATCTTCTGCACGCTGTGCAACTGAATCATCAGGAACGTCGCCATGAGGAACAGCATCAGCGGCAGCACCTTGGCAATCGGCCCCTGGGCCTTGCCGCTTTCCTCGACCGTACCGCCGGTAGCGACTTTGTAGCCGACCGGCAGTTTCGAGGCAAAAGCATCGATCGACGGCTTGAGCAGTTTCACCAGATCGGTCGGCTGAATCTCGTCACGCACCGAGGCCTTGATGGTGATGGTCGGCAAGCGGTCACGACGCCACACCAGCGGCTGTTCCAGTTCATAGCGCACGGTGGCGAACGCCAGCAGCGGAATCGAGGTGCCGCTCGGCGTGACGATCTGCAGGTTCTGCAGGGTTTCCGGGGTACCGCGCTCGGAATCCACGGCGCGACCGACCACGTTGATCAGGTAGATATCGTCATCGACCTGGGTCAACGGTGAGCCGCTGACAATGCTGTTCATCAGGTTGGCCACATCTTCTGACGACAGTCCCAGTTGCCGCGCCTTGTCTTGGGCGATGTCGATGCGCAGGACTTTGCCGGGCTCGTTCCAGTCGTAAATGATCTCGCCGATGTGCGGGTTCTTGTCCAGTTCGGTGGCCAGGTCGATGGCGTGTTTGCGCACCTGATCGACATCTTTGCCGCTGACTCGATACTGAATCGGACGCCCCACCGGCGGGCCCATTTCCAGGGCCTGCACGTAGCTGCCGATGCCGACGAAGTCCTTGTGCAGCCGCTCGCGCAAGCGCTGACTCAACGCCTCGCGGGCTTCGAAATCCTTGCTGACGATCACCAGCTGCGCGTAGTACGGGTTCTGCAATTGCTGATCAAGGGGCAGGTAGAAACGGATCGCGCCCTGACCGATGTAAGTGCTCCAGCGCACGATGTCCGGGTCGCCCTTGAGCGTCGCTTCGAGCTTGTCCACCGCTTTGCGGGTTTCGTCGATCGAGGCGTTTTGCGGCAGGTTCAGGTCGACGAGAATTTCCGGGCGGTCGGAAGCGGGGAAGAACTGGTTCTGCACGAAACGCATGCAGAACACCGCAAGTACGAACAGCAGCACGGTGACGCCGATCGCCCACCAGCGATTACGCATGGCCCACAACAGACCGCCATTGAACGCCCGGCCAACGCGACCCGGCTCGGCATCGTGGGCCTTCACCTTGTCACTGAGGATGTGCACGCCGATCACTGGTGCGAAGAACACCGCGACCACCCACGAGACGATCATCGCCACGGCAATCACCGCGAACAGCGTGAACGTATATTCACCCGCCGAACTGGCGTTGAGGCCGATGGGCACAAAACCGGCGACAGTCACCAGCGTACCGGTGAGCATCGGGAATGCCGTCGAGGTGTAGGCGAACGTCGCCGCCTGCTCCTTGCTCTCGCCCATTTCCAGGCGCGTAACCATCATTTCCACGGTGATCATCGCATCGTCCACCAGCAGACCGAGGGCGATGATCAGCGCGCCGAGGGAAATCCGCTGCATGGTGATGCCGCTGTATTCCATGAACACGAAGACCATGGCCAGCACCAGCGGAATCGAGCAGGCCACCACCAGACCGGCGCGCACGCCGAGGCTGATGAAACTCACCACCAGCACGATGATGACCGCTTCGAACAGGGCGCTGGTGAAACCGCCGACGGCCTCTTCCACCACCACCGCCTGATCGGAAACGGTGTGCACGCCGACGCCGACCGGCAAGTCAGCGGTGAGCTGGTCGATGCGCTCGTGCAGCGCTTTACCGAATTCCTGAACGTTGCCGCCCTTCTGCATGGCAATCGCCAGGCCGATCGCCGGTTTGCCGTCGAAGCGGAACTCCGGTGTCGCCGGGTCGACGTAGCCACGGCTGATCTCGGCGATGTCGGCCAGACGATAGAAGCGATCGTTGAGTTTGAGATTGACCTCGGCCAGATCTTTCTCCGACTCGAACTGGCCCGAGGTGCGCACGGAGATCCGCTCCGGCCCCGCCTCGATCACCCCGGCCGGAGTCACCGCGTTCTGCGATTGCAGGCTCTGCACCACCTGGCGCTGGTCGATACCTAACGCGGCAAGTTTGCGCGTGGAGAAGTTCAGGTAAATCGTTTCGTCCTGCTGGCCGACCATTTCGATCTTGCCCAGCCCCGGCACGCTGCGGATTTCTGCGCGCGCCTGTTCCACGTAATCGCGCAACTGGCGCATGGTCAGGCCGTCGGCGGTGAAGGCGTAGACCGAGCCGTACACGTCACCGAACTCATCGTTGAACCCCGGCCCCTGAATGCCCTGGGGAAACTGGCCGCGAATATCGTCGATCTTCTTGCGCACCTGGTACCAGATTTGCGGAATGTCCTCAGCGCCGGTGGTGTCGCGCAGGTACACGTACACCGTCGATTCGCCGGGGCGGGTGTAGCTTTTCACGTAGTCGAGGGAATCGAGCTCTTCGAGTTTTTTCTCGATGCGGTCGGTGACCTGCTTGAGGGTTTCTTCCTGGGTCGCGCCCGGCCATTTGGTCTGGATCACCATGGTCTTGATGGTGAATGACGGGTCTTCTTCGCGGCCGAGATTGAAGTACGAAAACACCCCCATCAGCAGCCCGACGAACATCAGATACCACACGAAAGACTGGTGCTTGAGGGCCCATTCGGAGAGGTTGAAAGAGCCTTTCATTGACTGTCCTCGTCAAGTTTTACCGATTGTCCGGGTTTGAGACTGTTGACGCCGGCGCTGACCACGCGCTCGCCATTCTGCACGCCACCGGCCAGCACCACGCTGTTGTCGCCACGGCTGACCACGCTGACGTCGCGCGGGTTGACGGTTTTGTTCTGCGTGTCGATCACCCAGATGCGGGTTTTACCGTCGGCTTCCTGCAACGCCGTCAGCGGCAGTTCGATGCGCGGTTTGATCGCCGAGCTGAGGGTCACGCTGATCGCGGTGCCGAGGCGGAAACCGTCCGGCGTATCCGACAGGGTCAGGCGCGCGCGACGGGTGCGTGTGGCGCTTTGTGCCTGGGGTTCGATTTCGCGAATGATCGCCGTGGTGTTGATGCTCGGGTCGAGTTGCGCAGCCACCGAGAACACCACGTCGCTGGGCAACTGATCGACCAGCGTATCAGGCAGGTCGATCACCGCTTCCTTGATGTCCGGTTGTGCCAGCGTCACCACTTGTTGCCCAGCGGTCACCACTTGCCCGGCTTCGGCGTTCCACGCGGTGACCACAGCTTTGTGATCGGAGCGCAGCTCGGTGTAGCTCAGTTGATCCTTGCTCTGGCTGACCGCCGCGCGTGCCTGATCAAGCGAGGCCTGAGTGGTTTTCAGATCGGTGTTGGCGACGTCCAGTTGCGCCTGGGCACCGACGCCGCGATCAAACAGCGCTTGCTGACGACGTGCATTGGCCTGGGCGTTGATCAGTTGCGCCTGGATTCTCGCCAGATCGCCCTGCGCCGAACGTAACTGGTTCTGCTGGTCGGACGGATCGAGGGTGGCAAGCAACGTGCCCTTCTGCACCTCGGCGCCGACATCGACGTTGCGACTGGCGATGCGTCCACCGACGCGGAAACCGGTGTTGCTCTCGTAACGCGCCTGAATGCTGCCGGCAAAGCGCCCGAGGCTTTCTTCGTTCAGCGCTTTGACCGTGACCGACAGCACCGGACGTACCGGTTCCGGCGGCGTTTCCTTTTCCGAGCAGGCGCCCAGCAGCAGCGCCATGCACAACAGGCCGAGGCGCTTCATGGCTGCGCTCCCGGTTGCAGATCCTTGTAGGTGTTTTCGGCAATCTCGACTTTCATGCCGGGGTGCAGCAACTGGCCGCCGGCGACAATGACTTTCTCGCCGCCCTTGAGACCTTCGCTGATGATCACTTTGCCGGTCAGGTAGCGACCGACCGTGACCGTATGCAACTGCGCCTCGCCCTTGTCATCGACCAGCCATACCGCCGGGTCGCTGATGTTTTTCGTCAGCGCCGACCAGGGCAGTTCCACCGCCGATTTGCCGGTGCCCTTGGCGGTGGCACTGACCACCGAGCCGAGCTGCATGCCCGGCGGCAGTTTGTCGAGGCTGACCTTGACCTGCACGGTGCCCGATTGCGCCGACACCGACGGCGTGATCTCACGCACGGTGCCGGTGGTTTTGATCTCGGGATTGTCGAGCAGGCTGACCACGATCGAGCGATCGGACGGACGCTCGGCCAGCAGCGATTCGTAGACATTGAATACCGCGTCGCGGTCGCCATCGCGGGCGAGGCTGAAAATCGGCGCGGTGGCCTGCACCACTTGGCCGACTTCGGCCTGGCGCTCGGTGATCACCCCGGGTGCATTGGCGATCAGCGCGGTGTAGCTGAGCTGGTCCTTGGCGTTGGCCAGCTGCGCCTGCGCCGCGCTCAATGCGCTCTGGCTGCTGCGCAGCGCGGCTTGTGCCGAATCGTATTCGCTCTGGCTGGTGTAGCCCTTGGGCAGGAGTTTTTGCTGACGCACGAAAGCGGCTGCCGCTTGCTTCACGCGGGCCTGTTCGGCGACGACCTGGGCCTGAGCAGAATCGACGTTGGTCTGCAGATCTTTCGGATCGAGTTTGGCCAGCACCTGCTTGGCGGTGACACGGTCGCCGACATCGACCATGCGCTGGATGATCTTGCCGCCGACGCGGAATGACAGCTGGGTCTGCACCCGCGCCTGCACATCACCGGTGAGGGTCACCGCGGCGGCGTAGTTGGCCGGTTCGACCTCTTGCACAAAGACCCGTGGCAAGTATTCCTGAGCAGGTTTCTTGTCGCCGCATGCGGTGAGCAACGCCATGGCGCTCACGGCCATCAGCACTTTCAATCCGGGACCCGCCATGCACACTCCTTGGCCTTAAATGCTGCTGTCGAGACGATACGACTTCAGAGCTTAGAACAGGGTTCCACGGTTGCGGACGCCAACACCAGATTTATCTCATTAAAGGTATGCTGCCCGTGTATCGCAGTGACCCGGAGAAGGATTTCATGCTCAACACTCTGGCGGTGGCCAATTACCGCTCGATCAACAAACTGGTCATTCCGCTCGGGCGCCTGAACCTGATTACCGGGCCCAACGGCAGCGGCAAGTCCAACCTCTACCGCGCGTTGCGCCTGCTGGCGGAAACCGCCCAGGGCGGCGTGGTCAATGCGCTGGCGCGTGAGGGCGGGCTGGAATCGACGTTCTGGGCCGGGCCGGAAACCATCAGCCGACGCATGCGCAACGGTGAGGTGGCGATCGAGCCGACTGTGCGCCACGGCGTGAAAAGGTTGCGCCTTGGGTTCGCCGGCGAGGATTTCAGCTACGCCATCGGCCTGGGCCTGCCGGAGCCGAGCACTTCATGCTTTGCCCTCGACCCGGAGATCAAGCGGGAATGCATCTGGGCCGGTCCGGTGTTCCGCCCGGCAAGCCTGCTGGTCGATCGCAACGGTCCGATGATCCGCGCCCGCGAAGGTCGCGCCTGGGATGTGCTGGCACAACACACGCCGAATTTCGACAGCCTGTTCGATCAGGTCGGCAATCTGCGCAGCTCGCCGGAAGTGTTCCAGATGCGCGAATTCATCCGCCGCTGGCGCTTTTATGATCACTTTCGCAGCGATGCCGACGCGCCGGTGCGTCAGCCGCAACTGGGCACTCGCACGCCCGTGCTGCACCACGACGGCCGCGATCTGGCGGCGGCCTTGCAGACAATTATCGAGATTGGCGATCCGCAAGCACTGAGCGCGGCGATCAGCGATGCGTTTCCCGGCGCGCGGCTGAATATCGCATTGTTGGCCGGTGGCCGTTTCGCTATCGAGTTTTATCAGGAAGGCTTGTTGCGACCGCTGTCAGCGGCAGAACTCTCCGACGGCACCTTGCGCTATCTGCTGCTGATCGCCGCCCTGCTGACGCCACGACCGCCATCGCTGATGGTGCTCAACGAACCGGAAACCAGCCTGCACCCGGACCTGCTGCCGGCGCTGGCACGGCTGATCATTCGCGCTTCGGAGCAGTGTCAGGTGTGGGTCGTATCCCATGCACGGCGTTTGATCTCGGCGTTGCAGGAAGACCCGCAATGCAATTGCATCGTGCTGGAGAAGACGTTGGGACAGACCGGGATCGTCGGGCAGCGGGTGCTGGATGAGCCGGCGTGGCATTGGCCAGACTAGCCCATTCGATCGTTCCCACGCTCTGCGTGGGAATGCAGCCCGTGACGCTCTGCGTCACTGGACGCGGAGCGTCCATGGAGGCATTCCCACGCAGAGCGTGGGAACGATCAACAGGCAATCACCCCTGCCACTTGCCCCCTTCAACAATCACACTCTCAGGCCGGGTGTCATCACTCAGCTCTTTGCGCACATATTGGTCATACAGCTTGAGCAGGTATTTCTCCTCGCCCAACCTGGCCAATTCGCTGTTGACCCAGTCACGCAACTCGAGGTTGCCCTTCTTCACCGCCGGTGCAATCGGCGCCTCGGCACCCAGTTTTTCCTCCAGCACGCGATAGCCCGGGTTCTGCTTGGCCCAGCTGAACAGCACCAGATTGTCCTGCGCGTAAGCATCGCCACGACCATTGGCCAGGGCTTGCAGCGACTCGGAGTTCTTTTCGAACTTGAGCAGTTTCCAGTCCGGATGGTTTTTGGTCAGCCAGATATCCGCGGTGGTGCCGGTGGTGACAATCGTGGTGCGCGTCGCCAGATCATCGAGTCTGTTCACCGAACTGCCCTGCGGCACCAGCGCCTGCACGGCCACCTTGAGGTTCGGGTTGGTGAAATCCACCGCTTCCTTGCGCTCCGGGGTGACGGTCATGTTGGCGAGGATCAAGTCGACCTTGTCACTCTGCAGAAACGGAATACGGCTGGCAGGCTCGACGGCGACGAACTCGACCTTAGTTTCGTCGCCGAGCAGGTCCTTGGCGAAGCGCCGGCCAATGTCGGTGTCGAAGCCGACGTAACGCCCGGCCTCATCGACGAAACCGAACGGTGGCTTGTCAGTGAAGACGCCGACAATCAGTTTGTCGCGGGCCTTGATCTTGTCCAGATAACCGGCCGGCGCGGTGTTTTCGCTGGCGACTTTCGGCTTTGACGGCTCTTCGGTTTTACCGCAACCGGCAAGCAAGGCGAGGCTGAGCAGGGGCAGTAACAAAGCGGCAGTTTTCATAGCGGTTCCAGTTCCTTTTTCGGATTCGTTTCTGGCGATGTTGCAACGAAGGAGAATTTCTCCAGAAACTGCTGCGCGCGTGCGGTTTGCGGGTTCGTAAAGAAAATCTCGGGTGGGGACTGTTCAAGGATGCGCCCGGCATCCATGAACACGATGCGGTCGGCCACCGCGCGGGCGAAGGCCATTTCGTGAGTGACGATCAGCAGGGTCATGCCTTCGCGAGCCAGACCCTGAATGACTTGCAGCACTTCCTTGACCATTTCCGGGTCGAGGGCGGCGGTGACTTCGTCGAAGAGCATGACCCGTGGATTCATGCACAGCGAGCGAACAATGGCGATGCGTTGCTGCTGGCCGCCGGAGAGCTGACGCGGGAAAGCATCGCGCTTGTCCAGCAGGCCGACACGCTCAAGCAAGGCTTCGGCCTGCTGCTGCGCTTCGCGACGCTGGCGCTTCTGCACCTTGAGCGGGCCGAGCAGCAGATTGTCGAGCACGCTCATGTGCGGGAACAGGTGATAACTCTGGAACACCATGCCGATCTGCTGGCGAATTTCGCGCCAGTCAGTGGCCTTGTCCAACAGCTCTCGGTCGAGGAATTTCAGGCTGCCGCTGTGGGCCTCTTCCAGACCATTGAGGCAACGCAGCAAAGTACTTTTGCCGCAACCGCTGGGTCCGAGAATGACCACCACTTCGCCGCTCTGCACTTGCAGGTCGATGCCATCGAGCACCTGCTGCGCGCCATAGAATTTGTTGAAACCGTGAAACTCGATCAGTGCGCTCATGCTTGCGTCCAGCGCCGCTCCAGCACGCGCGAAGCGGCCGAAAGCGGGTAGCAGATGAAAAAGAAAAACAGGAACAGCGCACCGTAGATCAGTACCGATTCATAGGTGCGCTCGATGATCTGCTGACCGACCTTGATCACATCGACGACGCCGATCAGCACCGCCAGGGAACTGGTCTTGATGATCCGCGTATAGACGTTGATGGTCGGCGGCGTCATGCGCTTGAGCGCTTGTGGCAGCAGCACGTAGCCATAGAGTTGAGCTGCATTGAGGCCGATCGACAGCCCGGCTTCACGCTGTCCGCGCGGCAACGAATGCAGCGCACCGCGCGCTACCTCGCCAACTTCGCTGGCGCCCCACAGCGACAGCACCAGCACCGCGCACCAGAAGCTCGGCAGGCTCAGGCCGAAGAAAATCGGCAGACCGAAGAACAGCAGATACAACCAGACCAGCACCGGAATTGCCCGGAACAGCTCCAGATAGATGCGCAGAATCGCGTTCAGCCACGTGACGTTCAACGTGCGCAACACACCGTAGAACACACCGCCGATCGTGCTGATGGCGATGCTCAGAAACGAGATCGACAGGGTTTGCCCGGCGCCTTTTGCCAGTTGCGGCAACGACACCCAGAGCAGTTCAAGACCCGAACTGGCCATGCTGGAGCCTCCTTTCCAGACGGCTGAGCAACAGCGACAGCGGCAAGAACAGCAACACGCAGATCAGCGTCAGCACGGCGAGCATTTCGTAGGTTTTGTAATAGAGCGCGATATAGCTCTTGGTGGTGTAGAGGATTTCCGGCACCGCCACGGCCGAAACCACGGTGGTTTCCTTGAGCAGGAAAATGAAATTGGCGAACAGTGACGGCAAGCTGAGGATCCCCGCCTGCGGCAGGATCACATAGCGCAGCAACTGGCCGTGGGACAGGCCAATCGACCGCCCGGATTCCAGTTGTGCCTGGGGCACCGCATCGACGCCGGCGCGCAGCACTTCGGTGAGGTAGGCGCCGCCGAGAAAAGTCATGGTGATGATTGCCGCAGTGAAACCGGAAACCTGGATCCCCACTGCCGGCAACGCGAAGTAGACGAAGAACAGCTGAATCAGCAACGGCGTGTTGCGCGCCAGCTCTACGTAGAAGCCGACCAGTTTTTGCAGGTATGGCGTGCGAAACACCAGAATCGTCGCGTTGAGCAGCGCGACCAGCAGCGAAGTGGCGATCGCAATCAAACCGACCTGCAGAGTCACGCCGACGGCTTTGAAAAAAGCCGGCAGAGTGCTGAGGATAAAGGCGTAGTCCAAAGTCATGAAGCGTCCTGACGCTGCTTGGTAAGCGGCAATGATGCAATCCATGGACGGCGGATGGCCGTCCGGCAGGCACTGACTTTATAGGTATAAAAACCATAATTTAAATACCTTTAAAGCATATTGATATCACCCAAAAAACTATCCTGTGGGTTTGCCGGGAACGAATAAGACGGCTATTTTTCTTTGCGCTGTAGGACGGATCTTTTTTTCACGAAAGACCTCCAAGGACCCACAGCTTTTGGCCAGACTCTCCGGCCCATTCACCACAAGGAAGAAAGACATGGACGTAAAAGTGCCGCAGCGGCTGGATCCGCAGGACATCTTGAAATTGTTGAGGGCGTTGCGCCGGGCGTTGAAGACGCAGGTGGCCTGAGCCTTTGATCGTTCCCACGCGCAGCAAAGGAATGCAGCCCGGGACGCTCCGCGTCCCATTAAGAGCCGAACGCGGAGCGTCCGATGAGGCATTCCCACGCAGAGCGTGGGAACGATCTTTTCAACGGCTTGAAACGCACGCAAAAAAACGCCGATGACCATCACTGGCCATCGGCGTTTTCACGTCTGAAGCGGATTTACTCAAGCGTCAGATCAGAACGCCGGCAACACCGCGCCGCTGTACTTCTTCTCGATGAACGCTTTGACTTCCGGGCTGGTCAGGGCCTTGGCCAGTTTCTGGATCGCGTCGCTGTTCTTGTTGTCCTCACGGGCCACCAGGAAGTTCACGTACGGCGAGTCGGCGCCTTCGATCACCAGCGCATCTTTCTGCGGGTTGAGCTTGGCTTCCAGCGCGTAGTTGGTGTTGATCATGTCCAGATCAACTTCTTTCAGAACGCGCGGCAGCAGGGCCGATTCCAGTTCCTTGAACTTGAAGTTGTGCGGGTTCTTGGCGATGTCTTTCGGCGTTGCCAAAGCGTTTTTCGGATCTTTCAGTTCGATCAGGCCGGCCTTTTGCAGCAGGATCAGCGCACGGCCGCTGTTGCTGCCTTCGTTGGGGATGGCGATGGTCGCGCCGTCCGGCAGCTCAGCCAGAGTCTTGTACTTGCTCGAGTATCCACCGAACGGTTCAACGTGGACGCCCTGCACGGTCACCAGGTACTTGGATTTGTCATCCTTGTATTTACCCTGGTTGAAGCTGTTCAGGTACGGCAGGGTCTGGAAGTAGTTGGCGTCGAGACGCTTCTCGCCGACCTGTACGTTCGGTTGCACGTAATCGGTGAAGACCTTGATTTCCAGATCCACGCCTTCTTTGGCCAGGGTCGGTTTGATCAGCTCAAGGATTTCAGCGTGGGGCACCGGCGTTGCGGCAACTACCAGTTTCTCGCCGGCGTTGGCGAAAGAAGCCGTTAGAGCAGCCGCCAATGCGGTAAACAACAGAACCTTTTTCATGCAGTGTCCTTATCGAAAATCACGGTCGTCATCGACGACGGCATTTAATACGTGTGCCAGTGAAGTGATATCGCTGGCGTGAGGCGGACAATACCCGGATTTTTTATTCCCGGACAATAACGTTTATTCAGCTTCATATTCCATTTTGTTCATGTTGAAGAAAATGGTCACACCGCCTCGCTCAAGCGAATCAGCCAATCTTTCAAGGCCTTACGCTCTGCACTGCTACCACCTATATGGGTCTGCCTGACCAGACGTTCGATCTGAACCTGAGGCGCAGACGCGTCAGGCAGGTTCAGATGTTCCGGCAGGATCTCGTCGCCGGTGCTGACCAGCAGGGCAAAGTGGATGACGTTTTCCAGTTCGCGAGTGTTGCCCGGCCAGCTGTGTTGTTCGAGTACATGCTGAGCGGCTTCGCTGATCAGCGGCACGGGCAAGTCCAGACACTGGCTGTAGATGCCAAGGAAATACTCCGCCAGCGAGAGAATGTCGCCGGTACGCGCGCGCAACGCCGGCAGCTCCAGATGACCCTCGCTGAGGTAGTGATAGAGCCGCTCGTGGAATTTTCCGGCGTCCACGGCCTGAGCCAGATCGATGCTGGTCGCCGCAACCAGGCGCACATCCACCGGGCTCGGCTGATGCGCACCGACGCGGGTGACTTCGTGGTTTTCCAATGCCGCGAGCAACTTGATCTGGATCGGCAGCGGCAGATCGCCGATTTCATCCAGGTACAAGGTGCCGCCGTTGGCCGAACCGAACCAGCCGGCGCGGCTGCTGGCCGAACCGCTGTAGCTGCCGGCGGCGTAGCCGAACAGTTCGGCGTCGGCGTAGGTCGGGCTGATCGCGCCGCAGTTCACCGAAACGAACAGCCCGCTGCGATCACTGGCGCGGTGGATATGCCGGGCGAGCAGCTCTTTACCGGTGCCAGTCTCACCGCGAATCAATACTGAAATCGCACGTGGAGCCAACTGCTCCAACTCCTCGCGCAATTGCCGCGAGCGTGGGTCGACGAACACCAACGCCTTGGCGCGAATGCTCAGGGGGCTTTTTTCCGCATCGGGAAAGGTCAACAAGGGCTGACCGAAGGTTTCGAGACTCATGGCAGGCTCCCGCCCAAAACCGCCAGCCGACGGGGGCGTTGAATAGTAAGGTCAGGCGCGACGGCGGGCGTGATGTTCCAGACGGTTTTGCAGGCGATAGAGATAGGCAAACCCCTGCTCCCAACGCTGATGCCCGGACTTGACGTTGATGTGCCCGGCCCCGGCGAGAATCCCCGCCTCCGCACCCCAGTAGCGCGCCAGTTCGAGCGCGCGCGGGGCACTGACGGCGGCGTCGTTGTCGGAGCTGACGACCTGACTGGGGAATGGCAACAGGTTCGTCGGAATCGGTGCGAAGTTGCGCAGCGCTGGCGCGCAGGCAGGACGCTCGACATCGGCCGGCGCGACCAGCAACGCCCCGCGCACCTGACGCAGGTACTGCAACGGCGCAGTCGCCGCCCAGTGAGCGACGGTGATGCAGCCGAGACTGTGAGCGATGAGAATGACCGGCGTGCTGTCCGCGGCAATCGCTTCGGCCAGCGCGGCGACCCAGTCTTCACGGCGCGGCGTCAGCCAATCGGCCTGCTCGACCCGCGCGCTGTTCGGCAGGCTGTTCTGCCAATGGCTTTGCCAATGATCTTCTGGCGATCCTTGCCAGCCCGGCACAATCAGGTAGCGGATTGATTCGTTGCGCATGGGGAAGCTCTCCTGCGGCGTGTCTGTTCCGTGTCGAGTATAGGGAGAGGAGTTATATTCGTTAAGGAATAAGAAGCTATTTATTAAGACCCGTATCGAATATGAGATTTGTGTAGGGCATAAGATTCCTCCCCCTCACCCCAACCCTCTCCCCCAAGGGGGCGAGGGGGAAAGGGAGCCGATCTTCAGGTTCTTCAAATCTTGAGTTCGACTGGATTTCTCATATCGGTGTATAGCCGCCAGACACCCCGGTCAGTCCCCTCTCCCTCCGGGAGAGGGCTAGGGTGAGGGGCTTTTTCAAAAACCGAACGCAAAAAAAGGGCCGCACCCTGCCAAGGAGACGGCCCCGGAAAAGCAAAAACCTGTCACCGCGCAGTAATCACCGACAACTTGGAAATCCCTGCCCGTTCGATCGAAGCCATGGCTCGCGCCACTTCGCCGTAATTCACCCCGTCATCGGCCTGCAATTGCACGCGCACTTCCGGGTCCTTGGCCTTGGCCGACTTGAGGTTGAATTCCAGCAAGTCGGGCTGAATCTCGTCCTTGTTGATAAACAGCTTGCCGGCGCCGTCGATGCTCACCACCAGCGGATCCTTCTGCTCGACCGGCGCCACCGCTTCGGTCTTCGGCAGGTTGATCGGTATCGCATTGGTCAGCAGCGGCGCGGTGACGATAAACACCACCAGCAGCACCAGCATCACATCTACCAGCGGCGTCACGTTGATTTCGCTGAGCACCTCATCCGTGTCTTGCGTAGAGAAGGCCATATCAGGAGGCCTCCTTCACTTTTGCCGCGTTGCCCGACGTTGCCACCTTGTGCGCGGTCGGGTGGATCAGCACGCGGAACGCGCTCTTCTGCGCCAGGCTGTAGAAGTCGTGGGCGAAGTCATCGAGATCCGCCGCGGTCAATTTCAGACGGCGCAGAAAGTAGTTGTAAACCAGCACCGCCGGCACCGCGACGGCGATCCCCACGCCGGTCGCGACCAGTGCCGCACCGATCGGCCCGGCCACCGTTTCCAGGCTCGCCGAACCGGCGGCGCTGATGCCTTTCAACGCTTCCATGATTCCCCACACCGTGCCGAACAAACCAATGAACGGCGAGGTGCTGCCAATACTCGCGACCACCGCCAGACCGGTTTCCAGGGAACGGCGCTCGCGGACGATCTGCTGGCGCAAGGCGCGTTCGAGGCGATCCTGATGGTTGATCGCCTGGCTCAGGTCATTTGCCTGCGGCGCCTCGCCCACCTGGATCGCCGCGTAACCGGCCTGCGCCACCCGCGCTGCGGCGCCGGGCTGGGTTTCGCTCAACTCGGCGGCGGCATCCAGGCTCGACGCCGCCCAGAAACGTTTATGAAAGCGCCGATCCTGCGCTTTCAAACGACCGAACTGCACAGCCTTGAGCAACGCCAGGCCCCAAGTGGCGACGGAAAAACCCACCAGCAGCCAGATCACCGCGCTTTCGATGGATTCCAGTGGAGATGCCAGTAACGTCATGATGTGTTCCCTCGTGTAAACATTTCGCGCGAATTTGGTTTCGGTTTAATGAATCTTGAAATCGATGGGCACGCTGACCCAGCCGTCCTGGGCGACATCACCCTGCTTGGCCGGGACGAAACTCCATCGCTTCACAGCGTTGAGCGCGGCGTCATCGAGCTGCTGGCGGCCGCTGCTTTTGGCAATCTGGATCTCGCCCGGTTTGCCGCTGGCCAACACATGCACCCGTAACAACACCGTGCCTTCCCAACCACGCCGCTGGGCCAGCGACGGATATTCCGGCGCCGGGTTTTTCAGGTATGCAGCATTGGCTGAAGCCGGTGTAACGGGCGCAGGTGCCGGCGGCGCGGGGGGCGCTGGCGCTGCGACCGGGGCTGCCGGTTTCGTTGGCGCTGGCGGCTGCTCTACCGGCTTCGGCCCGGGTTTGGGCGGCAGTTTCACCACCGGTTTGGGTTTGGCGATCGGCTTGGGCGGCGGCGGTTTCACCGCCAACTCATCCTCCACTGGCGGTGGCGGTTCGACCACGGGCGCCGGTGATGGCGGCGCAACAACCGGCGGCGCTGGCGGAGCCGGGCGCGAAAACTCGATGGTCATCGGCGGAATTTCCGGCGGCACCACCGGCAGCACTGGCGTCGGTTTCTGGCTGACCCAGTAAATCACCGCGCCATGCACCACCAGCGCGAGAACACCGAGCAGAAGGGTTTCGCGCCGACTCAAAATACCCTTGGGCGCTCGCTGCAAACGCAACTGCCCCAACGGCACCCGGTGCGGCCGGCCAAGATCGACCAGTTCGCCACTCGGCGTATGCCGCCACATCAACTCCCCTGCGCTGGCGGCGGTCTGGACATTGCCCATTGTTCAACTCCCTGCAGTCTCTTTCGTTCTACGAGCCAAAGCGATCAACCCGCAATTCTTGAAGCCCCCACGGCGTAGTCGATGGGGTAAACATTGGGCTTGCGCGCTTATCACCGAAAGTAATCTTTGACGTTATGCATAGGTCTTCAAGGAATATGCAAATCGCCCTTTTTTACCGAAGCCGCGCACCAAAAGGGCTGCAGCGATCTGCCATAAACCCCATGCTTTTACGGCATGAAAAGTATTCGGATACGGCATCCGTTAACGCCTTAAAAGGCTGTTTTGGTTCGCTGAATGCCGACGTTTAGGCGCGATTGCCGCCGTCGCTGTCGATCAGCTGCGTCTGCTTGCCGGCGCCGCTGAGGATTGGTTGAACGGCCATGTCCAGGTCAGCGCCTTGAAAGCTCAATTAAAAGTCGTAGCGACCGGTAACGCCGAGGGTTCGCGGGGTGCCGAGCAGGCCTTCATAGCCGCCGTTGCCGCCGGTCCACAGAGTCGTGTAATAAGTTTTGTCGAAGGCGTTTTTCAGCCACAGCGAGACGTCCCACTGGCCCTGATTGAAATCACCGCGCAAGCCAGTGGATAGGTTGACCACCGCGTAACTGGGGATCTGCCCGTAGTCGGAATCCTCGACCGTGCCCACCGCTTTGGAGCGGAACGCGTAGCTGCCGGTGACGTAGGGTTCGAAGCCGTTAGCCAGATTCCATTTGTATTCGCCGTTGGCGTTGCCGATCCATTTCGACGCGCCGACCACTTGATGGCCGCTGAGGTCGCACGAGGCCGGCGCACCCGGGGCCTGGCTGACTTCCGGCGGGCACGGCGCATCCTTGTACGAGAGGTAGCTGACGTCGTTGTACGAGCCGTTGAAATTCAGGGTCAGGCCACGCAGCGGCACCACGGTGCTTTCGAACTCGATGCCACGCGAGCGCACCGAGCCTGCGTTGGTCAGGTATTGCACGCGGTTGGCGGCGTCATAGGCGTTGGTCTGGTAGGCGTTGACCTGGGTCCAGAATACGTTGGCGTTGAGTTGCAGGCGGCGATCCCACAGGGTGCTTTTGAAGCCGAGTTCGGCGTTGTTGGCGCGCTCGGTGCCGATCAGTAACGAGTCGGCGCCAGCGGTAGGTGCGGAGCCGACCGCGAGGTTGACCCCGCCGGATTTCTCGCCGTGGGACAGCGTCGCGTAACCGAGCACGTCGTCGGTAATGCGATAGCTCAGGTTGAGCAGTCCCGAGGGGCTGGAGCTGTACTGATTCAAATCACCGGAATCGTAGACGCCGGCACGCCCCCGACGCGCATTGGCTGCCGCACCCGCCACCGCCACGCCGCCGACCGGCGCGTTGCGGCTGACCGAAGCGTTTTTCTCTTCGTAGGTGCCACGCACCCCGGCGGTGAAATCGAGACGTTCACTCAGGTGCCAGGTGCCTTGGGCAAACAGGGCGAAACTGTCGGTCTGGATATGGCCGTTACCGACGCTGGTGACGTTGGCCAGGCTGCCCGCCGGTGTGCCATTCCAGATGTCGGCCTGCGGGCCGTAATAGGAGAAGGATTTGTTGTCCAGATCCGAGCCGAAATAGTAGGCGCCGACCACATAATCGAAGAACTCACCCTTGGGCGAGGCCAGGCGAAATTCCTGCGAATACTGTTTGTCTTCCACCGACACGCCGGCGTTGTAGCTGGCCGGCACGTTGAGGCCATCGTCGTTGCGCGGGGTGAAATTCCAGAAACGATAAGAGCTGACCGACGTCAGGGTGAAGTCGCTCGGCAACGTCCAGTTGGCTTCCACTGAAGTGCCGCCCTGATGCACGGTGACGTGCTGGTCGTTATCGAGATTGACCTTGCGATGCCGGCCGTTGACCAGCGTCGCCCCGGCCGCGCTGGCCCGCGATTCATACAGATTGACGCCGTTGATGGTCGGCCCGGTGTTGTACAACACGCGGGTGCCGGCGCTGGAATCTTCTTCGTTGTAATCGCCGATCCAGCGCAGATTGAAATCTTCATTGGGCTTGAACAACAGTTGCGCGCGGAAGCCCTCGCGCGAACCACCGTTGAGGTCGTGGCCGTCGTATTCGTTCTTGATGTCACCGTCACTGCGCGTGCGATACGCCGAGAAGCGCCCGGCCAGTTGATCGTTGAGCGGCCCGGAAATCGTGCCTTTGGTCTGGAAGTAACCGTCCTCGCCGACCGAGGTTTCGATACTGCGTTCCGGTGTGAAACTGGGGGCGCGGGTGCTGATGTTGATGACCCCGGCGGTGGTGTTCTTGCCGAACAGCGTGCCCTGCGGACCGCGCAAGACCTCGAGCTGTTCGATGTCCATCAGGTCGAACACCGCCATCCCCGGACGGCCCAGATAAACGTTGTCGATGTACAGGCCAACGCTGCCTTCCAGGCCATCGCTGGCCGGGTTGTTACCCAGGCCACGGATCGACACGCTGGACTGGCGCGCATGCATGTAAGCGACGTTGACGCTGGGCACCAGTTGCTGCAAGTCCTGAATCCGGTAAACCCGTTGCGTCTCCAGATTCTGCCCACTGACCACGCTCATTGGCGTCGGCACGTCTTGCGAACTTTCTTCGCGGCGGCGGGTGGTGACGGTCACGGTTTCCAGCTGCGAACCGTTGGCCGCCGCTGTGCCTGCGGGGACGGGCGGAGGGGTTTCGGCTTCGGCGGCATAGCCGTGAGTCCAGCTGGCGCTGCCTGCCAGCAACAGCGCCAAAGGCAGGCATTTGAGCCGTCGGGGTGATGGGGGTAACGCGAGATTCAACGGACTCATGGCGCGGCTCCTGGTCAAAAAACACACAGACATCTTCAGTCCTGCATATTCTTTTAAGTTATTTATTTATGGATTTAGATATATTTACTGCATAAGAGATTGCCTTTATAAGGAGTCGACCTAATGCATATCCAATGCATTTCCCGGATATTTTTTATGTGAAAAATGCATATCGACTTGCGCCAATTGCGTCACTTCATTGCTCTGGTTGAGCAACGCAGCTTCGTGGCTGGAGCGCAGGCGGTGAACCTGTCGCAGTCGGCATTCAGCCGCAGCATCCAAGCACTGGAACACAGCGTCGGCTGCCAGTTGGTCGACCGTGGGCGCAAGGAATTGCCGCCTACCAAACAGGGCCATGTGCTGCTCGAACATGCGCGGCGACTGGTCAGCGGTGCGCAGCAGATGGCCAATGAGATCAGCCAGTTCAATGGCCTCGAGGCCGGGGAATTGCGCTTTGGCTGCGGGCCGGCGCCAGCCGCTGGATTGATCCCACGCGCGATCGGCGCGTTCATCGGCCGCTACCCGAAAGCGCGGGTGCAATTTCAAGTCGATGACTGGCAGAGCCTGAGCAAACGCCTGCTCAGCGAAGAGTTCGAATTCTTCGTCGCCGATACCCGGCAATTCGAGGCCGATCCGGATTACCAGACCTACCGCTTGCGGGCACGCAAATGGCATTTCTGCTGCCGCGCCGGGCATCCACTGACGGCGTTTGAACGCATCACTGCCGAGCAATTGCTGAGTTATCCACTGGCGGTCAGCATCCGCCCGCCGAACCTGCGCAAGGTCATCGTCGACCTCAGCGGTCGTCCGGATTTCACCCCGAATGTGGAATGCGAAAACGGCTCGAGTCTATTGAGTGTGGTGTTGCGCTCGGAGGCGATCGGAATTGTCGGCGCGTATTCCGATGCGCTGCATCTGGCCAAGGGTGAGCTGGTCTGTTTGAAGATCGAAGGCCTGGCCGATGATCTGGAGGAGCTGTACACCCGCTATGGCATCGTCAGCCGCGCCGGGTATCGGTTGTCACCGTTGGCCGAAGCGATGATTGAGCAGATCAAAGTGGTTGATGCGGAAGATCAGGAGGTGTGTTCGCTGGAGAATTTTGCTGTCTGAGCTGGCCCCTTCGCGAGCAGGCTCGCTCCCACAGGAATACGCATTTCCAATGTGGGAGCGAGCCTGCTCGCGAAGAGGCTGATGCAATCGCTGCATAAAAACCATTCCCCAAATGCACTTGCCGAAAACCCCCACCGACAGCGAAAACCCTCACCTGTCCCACTGACCGGTGAACTCCATGCCCATTCCTCCCAACCCCGTGCGCAACGTGCTGTACATCATGTGCGATCAACTGCGCCGCGATTACCTGTCCTGCTACGGCCACCCGCATCTGCACACACCGAACATCGATCGCCTCGCCGCCGAAGGCGTTCGTTTCAGCCGTGCCTACACCCAAGGCACGATCTGCGGCCCGTCGCGGATGTCGGCCTACACCGGGCGCTATGTCAGCAGCCATCAAGTGGCCTGGAACGCGGTGCCGTTGCCGCTGGATGAATTGACGATCGGCGATTACCTGCGACCTCACGGCATCCGCACCGCGCTGGTCGGCAAGACCCATGCGACGGCCAATGTCGACGCCTTGCAGCGCCTGGCAATCAACCCGGACAGCGCGCAAGCCGAGTTGCTCAATGAGGTCGGCTTCGAACCGTACCTGCGCCACGACGGCATCTACCCCGACGATCCGTCATTCGACGACAAGCGCGAATCCGCGCCCTATACCCAATACCTGCGCGCGCAGGGCTTCGATGGCAAGAATCCCTGGCACGACTGGGCGAATGCCGCCGAAGGCGAGAACGGTGAAATCCTCAGCGGCTGGAAAATGCGTCATGCGAATTTGCCAGCACGAATTCCCGAGCAACACTCAGAGACTGTCTACACTACAAATCGCGCCATCGACTTCATCACCGAGCAAGGCGAGAAATCCTGGTGTTTACACCTCTCGTACATCAAACCACATTGGCCTTATATCGTACCGGCGCCATACCACGCCTTGTACAGTACGAAATCGATTCTTCATCCGGTCCGCGCGACGCCCTCCGCAGCCAGCAAACACCCCGTATACACTGCCTTTCGCCAGCATGAGGAAAGCCTCAACTTCTCCCGCGACTCAGTACGATTGAATGTAATCCCCACCTACATGGGCCTGATCAAGCAAGTGGATGATCAGTTGGGGCGGCTGTTCGATTTTCTGCAGAGCAACGGGCGTTGGGATGACACGTTGATCGTGTTCACCAGCGATCACGGCGATTTCCTTGGCGATCATTGGCTCGGTGAGAAGGAGTTTTTGCTCGAGCAGGCGGTGGGCGTGCCGTTGATCGTGCGCGACCCTCGGGCGGCGGCGGATGTCACTCGTGGCACTGTCGATGAGCGGCTGGCGGAAACCATCGATGCGCTGCCGACGTTTCTTCAAGCGTTGGGATTAGCGGGCGCGGAACACCGGCTGGAAGGGCGTTCCTTGATCCCGTTGCTGCACGGGGAATATCCCGATTGGCGCCGCTATGCGATCAGCGAATACGACTACGCCTTCCAGGCCCCGGCGCGGGAACGACTGGGCCAGCCGATCGACCGGTGCCGCATGACCATGGTGCGCAGCGAGCGCTGGAAATACCTGGCGTACGACGGGTTTAGACCGCAGCTGTTTGATCTGTTGAATGATCCGCAGGAGCTGAGTGATCTGGGTGAGGACCCGGCGTACGCGGCGGTGCGCGAGGAGCATGCGGGGTATCTGTTTGAATGGGTACGCGCACTGAAGCGGCGGACGACGATCAGCCATCCGGAGATCGATTTGCGCGGGCAGCGGTTTCGTTATGGCGAACCGGAAACCGACAAGGTTGTTCAGATTGGTGTGTGGTAGCGGGAAGAGCCCCTCACCCTAACCCTCTCCCGGAGGGAGAGGGGACTGAATGGGGGATATTTTCAGAGGTGCACCGACCTGATCCAGCTTCACCGAATCCATAATCGATAAGGTCTTTCAGGTCGATGCATAACGCGAGATAACTCGGTCGGCTCCCTCTCCCTCTGGGAGAGGGCTGGGGTGAGGGGCTCTTGATCTTCAATCACGACCTTTGATGGTCTGGCTGCGCTGCCCACTCACCCCCACTGGCACCTCGCCCTTGAGCGTCACCCGGCGCACCACGCGATCCTGGGTGCCGTAATCATCAATCGCGTAATGCTGCGTCGAGCGGTTGTCCCAGATCGCCACATCTGCAGCCTGCCAGCGCCAGCGCACGGTGTTTTCCTGGCGGATCACATGGCTCTGCAGCAAGCCGAACAGGTGCGCCGAATCCGCCTGTGAATAACCTTTGATGCGTTTGACGAAATGCCCCAGCAGCAAGCTCTTCTCGCCGCTGATCGGGTGCACGCGCACCACCGGGTGCTCGGTTTCGTAGACGGTCGAGGTGAAGACTTTGCGATAGCGCTCCAGCTTCTCTGCCGAGACGTCCGGCTTCGCACCGGCGTAGTCGTACTCGTTGCTGTGCACAGCGGTCAGTTTGTCGGCCAGCTCACGCAGCTCGCTCGGCAAGCCGCGGTAAGCGGTCGCGGTGTTGGCCCACAGCGTATCGCCGCCGAAGGCCGGGGCGACCACCGAGCGCAGGATCGAGGCTTTCGGGTAAGCGTCGACGAAAGTCACGTCGGTGTGCCAGGAGTTGGCGCGCTGACCTTCGGCGCCGTCCAGCTCGAGCAGGTAACGGGTGCCTTCGCGCGATGGCACGGTCGGGTGCGCCACCGGTTCGCCAAGCAGATGGGCGAAGGCTTCCTGACGCTGATCGTCGAGTTGCGTCTGCTCGCGGAAGAACAGCACTTTGTATTCGACCAAGGCTTGCTGGATGGCTTCGACAGTGGCGGCGTCCAGCTCACCGGACAGATGCACGCCACGGATTTCGGCACCGATACGACCGGCTACCGGGTGAATTTCCAGCGCGTGAGAAACGGGTTTTACGGCGAGTGCGGCATTGCTCATGGGAAGACCCTCATCGACGGTTTACGGTTTTGGCGGCAGCGAAACAACGCTCTATCTATATTCCAATTACATCTAATAGATATTCATATGCTTCGTTGACGGAATAAGAGCTTGCATTTAAAACCTCAAGCAACCCTCGTCGCAAATGCCTTCGAGCTATTTTTAGGATGCCGGAAAAGCATATGGATCTTCGCCAGTTGCGCTACTTCATCGCCCTCAACGAACACCGCAGTTTTGTCCGTGCGGCAGACGCCATGGGCATCACTCAACCGGCGTTCAGCCGCAGCATTCAGGGGCTGGAGCAGGAATTCGGTTGCGTGCTGGTCGATCGCGGCAACAAGGATCTGCGCCCCACGCCCGAGGGCCAGGTGGTGCTGCAACATGCCTTGAGCCTGGTGCAGGGCGCAGCGTTGCTCAGCGCTGAAGTGACGCAAATGACCAAGCTCGACGCCGGCGAAGTGCATTTTGGTTGCGGGCCGGCGCCAGCGGTGAAACTGGTGCCCGATGCGGTGGCGCAGTTCATCAATGCGCATCCGAAAGTGCGCACCTGTTTTCAGGTGGATAACTGGGAAAAACTCAGCCGCGCGCTGAGCCGCGAAGAGATCGAATTCTTCATCGCCGATATCCGCCATTTCGAGTCCGACCCTAATTTCCAGACGCAACCGCTGACGCCCAAGCGCGGGGTGTTTTTCTGCCGGCCGGGGCATCCGTTGCTGGCCAAGGAAAGCCTGTCGACCAACGACATGTTCGACTTTCCCCTGGCCGCCACCCTGATCCCGCCAGGCATTCGCAAGCTGCTGGCGAACCTCAGCGGGCGCATCGATTTCTCACCGACCATCGAGACCGAGCACTTTCCGGCGCTGGTCAAAGTGGTACTGCAATCCAACGCGATCGGCGTCGGCACGGAGGAGGCGTTTATTGAGGATGTCGCCAAGGGTTCGCTGGTGCTGCTGCATTGGCGCAACCTGCCGCAGAACCTCGAAAGCATGAACGCCCGCTGCGGCATCGTCAGCCGCACCGGGTTTCGGTTGTCGCCGGCGGCGAGGGCAATGATCGAGACGTTGGTCGCGGTGGATCGGCAGGACGTCAGCGTCGCTGTCTGAAACCCCTTCGTGACACACGCCGATCGTTCCCACGCTCTGCGTGGGAACGATCTGGAAGCTAAAGCCTGGCTGCAGAAAGC
Organism: Pseudomonas sp. Sample_20; assembly: GCF_004307585.1. Lineage (NCBI taxonomy): Bacteria > Pseudomonadati > Pseudomonadota > Gammaproteobacteria > Pseudomonadales > Pseudomonadaceae > Pseudomonas > Pseudomonas sp. Sample_20. Next base: position 170,887 of record NZ_RCOA01000060.1, read on the forward strand.
TCTGGCGCCACCCAATCACTGACCTTGAACGGCTTGCGGATCAGCTTCTGCTGCGCCGCCAGGTCGACCTTGTCTTGCAGGCCGCTCAAGAACACCGGATCCAGTGTCGACGGGAAAATCTCGCTGAGATTCTGGTCCTTCAGATCCTGAGCAAGAATCACCGGCGGATAACTGGCCAGCCCTGATACCAGCTGCACATAGGCATCCTTGTTGCTGTCCTGAGTCAGCCACTCGACCGCTTGCTGCTGCGCCTTGAGCAGTTTCGCAATGACCTCTGGATGGGCGTCGACAAACTTGCCATTACCCAGCAACACCGCCTGCACGCTGCCAGCGCCGCCAAGGTCCTTGGTGTTGAGCGGCAACTCCGCCAGGCCTTTGGCTTGCAACGCACTCAGCGCGGAGCTGCCCCACGAGGCATCAATCTGCTTGGCCGCGAGCGCCGAGACCGCCGCATTGAAATCCAGATTGATCACCTTCAGATCCTTCTCGCTCAGGCCCTGACTGGCCAGCGCCGCATCGAACGACAGTTGCGTTGCCGTTCCGCGAAAGATCGCCACGCGTTTGCCCTTGAGATCCTGCAGGGTCTTGATTCCCGAGCCGGGCACCACGCCGAGGTATTGCTTGACCCCACGCGCCGTGGCGCTGAGCAGGCGCGTGTCCAGACCATTGGATTTGCCGATGATCGCGGCCAGATCGCCAAGATAGGCCAGATCGACCTGCCCATTGGCAAACGCCTCATTGATCACCGGCCCGGCGCCCTTGAAGAAACTCCACTGGATCTTGATGCCCTGCTCGGCGAAGGCCTTTTCGAAGATCTGCTGATCGCGCAGCACATCGACGATGCCGCCGCCGCTGTGTTGAGTGCCGGCGCTGAGGTCAGGCACGGCGATGCGGATTTCCTTGAGTTCTTCGGCTTGGGCGCCAAGCGCAAGAAAGCCTGCAAGCGCCGGGGCGGCCAGCAGGCTGATGATTCGTTTGAAGGGAAGGTTCATGGGTGCGGCTCCTTGATCGCTGAGGAGCCGAAAGTAGGCTGGATGCATACCTTCACTTAAATACTATAAATGCACATTTTTATATCTATATGACCTAAGCGAGGGCGTGTGCGGTTTGCAGCGCGATATGCATTAACAGCATCGAAAATATTCTTCGAATGCATTGGATGCGCGTAAGCAGGCAAGCCTTAAATGGATTCGCTTATCTCCCGATAGCATCTAACGCAAGTTTGTTAGATCAGTTTCATATATGACGAAACCCAGTGTGGGAGCGAGCCTGCTCGCGAAGAGGCAATGCCAGCCGCCATCAATGCTGCCTTAAAACAGCCATTTCGCGAGCAGGCTCGCTGCCACATGAAAAGCGGTTCGCCATGCAACTCGACAACGGAGGTCACCCATGGCCCGTCAATCTCTGCTCAGCCTGCCGCTGGCCGCGCCGCCGCTGAAAAGCCGTCGCACCTGGCCGAGCCTGAATCAACGCCTGTTGCCCTGGCTGTTGCCCGTCAGCCTGTTCGTCCTGTGGTGGCTGGCCGCGCGCAATCAGTGGATGAGCGAGCAGATCCTGCCGGCGCCATCGCTGGTGTGGAGCAGCGCTGTGGAACTGGCCCAAGGCGAGTTGTGGAGTCATTTGTGGATCAGCCTGCAACGGTTGATCTGGGGTTTGTTGGCAGGCGTTTCGACCGGCGCGGTGCTTGGCGCCGCACTGGGTTTCAGTCGACGTCTGGAGCGCCTGGTTTTTCCGACATTCGCTGGATTGGCGCAGGTGCCGACGCTGGCGTGGATTCCGCTGTTCATGGTGTTCTTCGGCATCGGCGAACTGCTGAAACTGGTGGTGCTGATCAAGGCCATTGTGGTGCCGGTGACCTTGCACACACTGGTCGGTGTGCGCGATGCGCAACCGAAACTGCGCGAAGCCGCCGCCGTGTTGCGCCTGCCGCCGCATCTGCTGATTCGTCGTCTGGTGCTTCCCGCTGCGCTGCCGGCGTTCATGGCTGGCGTGCGCCTGGCACTCGCCGCCGGCTGGACCTCGTTGCTGGCGGTCGAGCTGCTGGCCTCCAGTGAAGGCATCGGCTATCTGATGGTCTGGGCGCGGCAGCTGTTCATGCTCGACATCGTGTTCGTGTGCATCGTGGTGATCGGTGTGATCGGTGTGGCCATGGATCGCGGCATCGGTCTGCTCGACCGCAGACTCTTGCACTGGCCGCACCCGGCCACCGCGCACATCACTCGCGGCCCGCGCTATCAGGGCTGGCAACGCCTGCAACCGTGGCTGTTGCCGCTGGGCTTGTTGGCGCTTTGGCAAACGGCCAATGATCAGCAGTGGGTCGACGCGAATATTCTGATCAGCCCTGCGGCTGTGCTGAGCACGACATGGGACGGACTGCTCGACGGCACGCTGGTCAACGGCATGACGCTGAGCCTGAGCCGCACCCTGGGCGGCTTGCTGATCGGTGGCGGCCTCGGTTTCGCCCTGGGCTTGCTCCTCGGCCTGTCGCGTTTCAGCGAACGCCTGCTCGGCCCGACACTCGCCGCACTGCGGCAGATTGCGATTTTCGCCTGGGTGCCACTGCTCACCGCGTGGTTCGGTCTCGGCGAACTGGCCAAGTGGGTGTTCGTCGCTCTCGCCGCCTTCTTCCCGCTGTTCATCGCCACCCAGCGCAGCGTCGCCAACCTCTCGCCGCAACTCAACGAAGCCGCGCAAGTGCTGCGCCTGAGCCTCGGCCAGCGCCTGCGTCGACTGGTCCTGCCCGGCGCTGCGCCGGGGATCTTCGCCGGGCTGCGATTGAGCCTGATCTACGCCTGGCTCGGCACTATCGGCGCTGAATATTTCATGCCGTCCAATGGCGGCATCGGCAGTCAGATGATCGGCGCGCAGCAGCTGCTGCGTATGGATCTGATCATGGCCGGCATGCTGCTGGTCGGCCTCACCGGCGCCCTGCTCAACCTGATCGGCCAACGCCTGGAAATTCGCGCGACCCGCTGGAGACACGCATGAACGCACCGATTGTCAGCTTCAACCACGTAGGCAAATCCTTCGCCGTCAACGGTTTCGAACTGGAGGCGATTCGCGAATTCAACCTGGACATTGCCGAGGGCGAATTCGTCGCCATCGTCGGCTCCAGCGGCTGCGGCAAATCCACTTTGCTGCGTTTGCTGGTCGGCCTCGACACCGAGTTTCGCGGGCAGATCAGTGTCGATGGCAAGGCCGTCAGCGGCATCGGCGGCGAGCGCGGCATCGTCTTTCAGGAACATCGTCTGTTTCCGTGGCTGACGGTCGCCGACAACATCGGCCTGGGTCTGGTCAATGAACCGCTGAGCGGAGCGCAGAAGCAACAACGCATCAAAGACTTTATCGAGCTGGTCGGCCTCAGCGATTTCACCGCGGCCTATCCGCATCAACTCTCCGGCGGCATGGCGCAGCGCGTGGCGATTGCTCGCGGTCTCGTCGCCAGCCCGCGAATCCTGTTGCTCGACGAACCCTTCGGCGCCCTCGACGCACTGACCCGCCAGCAAATGCAGGACGAGCTGCTGGCGATCCGCGAGCGGGCACAGATCACCACGATTCTGGTGACCCACGATGTCGAGGAAGCGATTTTTCTGGCCGATCGCGTGGTGGTGATGGAGCCGCGTCCGGGGCGGATCAAGCAAGTGGTCGACATCGCCCTGCCGCACCCGCGCCAGCGCAGCAGTTACGACTTCCATCAGTTGCGTGAAGAACTGCTGCACGAACTGACCAGTGATGACCATTACCAACCGAGCGCAGCGGTGCAGATCCGCGATCTGCCGCTGACGTTCATTGCCTGCTGAACAGGAGTTTCGCGATGCCGCAACGTCCCAACTTTCTAGTGATTCTGGCCGACGACCTAGGCTTTTCCGACATCGGTGCGTTCGGCGGCGAAATCGCTACGCCGAACCTCGATGCGCTGGCCCACAACGGTCTGCGTCTGACCGATTTCCACACCGCACCGACCTGCTCGCCGACGCGCTCGATGCTGCTGACCGGCACCGATCACCACATCGCCGGCATCGGCACAATGGCCGAAGCGTTGACCCCGGAACTGATCGGCAAACCCGGCTACGAGGGCTACCTCAACGACCGCGTCGTCGCCCTGCCCGAACTGCTGCGCGAGGCCGGCTATCAAACGTTGATGAGCGGCAAATGGCACTTGGGTCTGAAGGCTGAACTGGCGCCCCATGCGCGCGGTTTCGAGCGCTCGTTTTCACTGTTGCCGGGCGCTGCCAACCACTATGGTTTCGAGCCGACCTACGATGAGCAAACGCCGGGCCTGCTGAAATCCACCCCGGCGCTGTACATCGAGGACGATCAGTTTGTTGACGAGTTGCCGAAGGACTTCTATTCCTCCGATGCCTTCGGCGACAAGCTGCTGCAGTACCTCAAGGAACGCGATCAGACCCGGCCGTTCTTCGCTTACCTGCCCTTCTCCGCGCCGCACTGGCCGCTGCAGGCACCGGCCGAGATCGTCGAGAAATACCGTGGCCGTTATGACGCCGGCCCGCAAGTGCTGCGCCTCGAACGCCTGGAAAAACTCAAGGCGCTGGGCCTGATCGACGCGGACGTCGAGCCGCACCCGCTGATTCAGCTCAGCGCGCAGTGGGACGCCTTGAGCGATGAGCAAAAGCAGATTTCCGCACGAGCCATGGAGGTCTACGCGGCGATGGTCGAGCGCATGGACTGGAACATCGGCCGGGTCGTCGATTACCTGCGCCAGCAGGGACAGCTCGACAACACGTTTATCCTGTTCATGTCCGACAACGGGGCCGAAGGCGCGCTGCTGGAAGCGTTCCCCAAGTTCGGCCCGGAGCTGATGACCTACCTCAACCAGCATTACGACAACAGCCTCAACAACATCGGCCGGGCCAATTCCTATGTCTGGTACGGGCCGAACTGGGCGCAAGTGGCAACCGCGCCGTCACGCTTGTTCAAGGCTTTCACCACCGAGGGCGGGATCCGCGTGCCGGCGCTGCTGCACTATCCGCAACTGCCGCTCAAAGGGCAGATCAGCCATGGTTTCGGCACGGTGATGGACATCACCCCGACCATTCTCGATCTGGCTGGCGTGCGGCATCCGGGCAAACAGTGGAAAGGCAAAGCGGTGGCGCCACTGCGCGGCAAGTCGTGGCTGGGCTTCCTGTCCGGCGAAACCGCGCAGGTGCATGACGAGCACACCGTGACAGGGTGGGAATTGTTCGGACGCCGGGCGATTCGCCAGGGCTCGTGGAAGGCGGTGTGGATTCCCGGACCGGTCGGGCCGGCGACCTGGCAGCTTTATGATCTGGCGAGCGATCCAGGGGAGATTCATGATCTGGCGTTGAGTCAGCCGCAGAAACTCACTGACTTGATCGGGCATTGGCAGCGGTATGTGGAAGAGACCGGGGTGATCCTCAGTGCTTCGCCGTTTCAGCCGGATTGAACCAAGATCAAAAGCCCCCCTCACCCCAGCCCTCTCCCTGAGGGAGAGGGGGAAAGGGAGCAGATCTTCATGCTTTTCCAACCTGAGGTCGGCTCGAAATTTCAGGTCGATGTATCCAGAATAAACAGCTAGATCAGTCCCCTCTCCCCTGGGAGAGGGTTAGGGTGAGGGGCATCTGTCAGGCCTCCACCGCCTCCCCGGACACCACTTCCTCATCTCCGCGCACAAACCGGTTCGCCCGGCCAAACGTGCCGAAATCATTGAACCGCACACCCATCTCGCGCATCACCTTGTGCGCCACCGGCACGGTCATCTGGCGAATGTAAAACGGCTCCTTGACCACGAAGTGATGAATCCCGTGACTGCTGCCGAAGTTGAAGCAGAACGCTTGCAACGGCCACAGCCACCAAGGGTTCAGCACCTGGCATTGCTGCAGCACATTGCCCGGTTCGACGTCGCCGTAGTAATGCATGTTCGAGCTGATGAAGTGCAGGCAAAAAGTGCGCAATACATTCGGGCCGATGATCACCACGGCGGCAATATCGATCACCTGCATCACCGAAAGCGTGGTGGCCGACCACTCGATGGGCGAGCCAAGCAAATGCGCAATGCCATTGGCCGCGTGAAAGCCGAGAAACACATACCACGCGCCCCAATGCAGCAGCGCCAGCGGTGCGTAGACCTTGAGCACGCGTTTACCGATGCTCCACTTGTGTGCCCAGGTCTTGGCGCGGAGCAGGCGGATAAAGGCCGACATGACGTTATCGCCAACCATCAGCAGACGGGCAAATCCCCACGGCTCGCCGTTGGTGATTGCGCGCTCTTCCATGTCGGCTTCAGTGCCGGAAACCTTGTGATGGTTGAGGTGCAGATGGCGACGGATCCATGGATTGATCGTGCTCGGCCGCGCCAGCCAGACCAGGCCCATCATCAGGTTGTGCGGCACGCGCTGTTTGCGGAAGTACATGCTGTGGATCAGGTCGTGTTCCAGCTCATGGGTCAGCGAGGCGAAAAAAGCATTGAGCAGCAGGCACACCCACCAAGCCATATGGCCAGTGATGTACAGCGCCGCCGAGCCGATCATTCCGGCCAGCGCGAACGCCAGAATCCCCGCACCGAGGGCATCCTGATGCTGAAGAATCGGGTAGCGCTCACGCAATTGCGCACCCTTGGCCAACACCACCTGGCGAATATGTGCCGAGCGCTGCGCCGCATTCAGTCGTTCAGGGCTTGCAGAAGTACCGTCCATGCTTCCATCCTCGGGTCTAAGATGAATGCATCGTGCCTTGCCGGGGTTCGATCCGCGCTAGCCAAGAACGCCAACCTGTTGACCGGACGCGCCAATTCGCATGAAGGAACCGACCTCTCTTGCCAGCTGGACCCGCGCCTTGCGCAAACAACTCGACGCGCTCGGGCTGGACAGCCTTGCCTTGTGCCAACAGGCCGGGCTCGACCCAGCGCTGATGGACGACCCCAATGCGCGCTATCCGCTGTCCGGTACCACGCGCCTATGGGCGCTCGCCGTTGAAGCCAGCGGCGACCCGGCACTGGGCTTGCGCGTGTCGCGTTTCGTCAGCCCGACCACCTTCCACGCGCTCGGTTATGCGCTGGTGGCCAGCGGCAGCTTGCGCGAGGTGTTCGAGCGCATCGTGCGCTATCACCCGGTGGTCAGCGATGCGCTGGAACTGGAGCTGAGCCGCAGCGAAGACCGTTATCAATTCCGCCTGAAAATCCCGCCCGGCAACCCGGCGCCGGCCGTCGAAGCCATCGACGCCTTCGCGGCGATCTACGTGCGCACCTGCCGCAATCGCCTCGGCCGTGACTACGCACCGCTGGCGGTGTACTTGCGCCGCCCCGAACCGAGCGATGCCCAGCAATGGCACAAAGTCTTCCGCGCGCCGGTGCATTTTTGCGCCACCGAAGACCGCCTGGAATTCGCCCTCAGCGACTTCGACAGCCACCTCGACGACGCCAACCCGGAACTGGCCGAACACAACGAAGCCGTGCTCAAACGCACCCTCGCCCAGCTCAAACCGCTGACCTGGGAGCGCAAGGTGCGCGATGCCATTGAAGAACAACTGCCCGAAGGCGAACCGAGCGCCGAACGCATCGCCCAGGCCTTGCACCTGAGCCTGCGAAGCCTGCAGCGGCATCTGGCGGATGAGGGCTGTCGCTTCGACACCCTGCTCAACGAAAGCCGCGAAAATCTCGCGCTGCTGCACCTGCGTGACCCGCAGTGTTCCTTGAGTGAAGTCAGCTATCTGCTGGGATTCGCCGACACCAGCAGCTTCAGCCGCGCGTTCAAGCGCTGGACAGGGATGACGCCGGGGCAGTTTCGGGATCAGTTGCGCTGATCCAAAATCACCATTGTGTGATCCAGCGCCTTCGCGAGCAGGCTCGCTCCCACAGTTGGAATGCGTTTCCTTGTGGGAGCGAGCCTGCTCGCGAAGAGGCCGTCAGACCACCACAAACCCCAGCTCAAAAACAGTGCCGTCGGCGTCACTCCTCACCCGCACCCGCCCGCCATGCAAGTGCATGATCGACTGCACAATCGCCAACCCCAGCCCACCCGAATCCCCCGGTTCCGCCCTTGAGGGGTCGACGCGGTAGAACCGATCGAACAGTTTGCCCAGATGCTCTGGCGCGATGACCGGGCCGTGGTTGTGCACTTGCAGCCAGCACATACCCCGTTCATCGAAGCGTTGCAGACTGATCAGGGTGCCGGGGTCGGCGTGGCGTACGGCATTGGCCAGCAGATTGCCGAGGGCGCGTTGCAGCAGTTGCTGGTCGGCGAGCAATTCGCCGTGCATGCGGTTTTGCAGTTGCAGGTCGCGGTCATCGGCCAGGGCTTCGAAGTAATCGCAGAGTTCGTCGCCGACGTTGCGCAAGTCCAGCGGGTGCAGATTGAGCGCACGTTCGGCCTGTTCGGCGCGGGCGAGGAACATCAGGTTCTCGGCCATGCGCTTGAGCCGTTCGAACTCTTCCATGTTCGAGGCCAGCACTTCCTGATATTCGGCCGTGCTGCGCGGATGGTTCAGGGCCTGGCCGTTGCTGGCCAGCAAGGTGTGCAGCGGCGTGCGGATTTCGTGCGCGAGGTCGGCGGAGAACTGCGACAGGCGCTGCACGCTGTCGTCCAGCCGCGCCAGCATGGTGTTGAGCGCGTGCACCGGTTCGCGCAGTTCGCTCGGCGTGCCCTCGGTAGGCAGGCGTCGATCGAGGCTGCGCAGATCGATACTGCGCACCGCTTCGCTCAACTGATGCAAGGGCTGCAAGCCACGCCGCAGCAACAGCAGGCCCAGAGCGAAAGCGAGCAACGCGCCGAGGCCGACGGACAGATACAGACGCAGGCGATAACTGCCGAGCATCTGCTCGCGCTCGCTGAGCACCTTGCCGGCGATCACCGTGAGGGTTTCACCGTTGGGGCCTTGGGCCTGGCCGGACAGCAAGGCCAGCTCGGCGCCGTCACTGGCCTGCCAGGTGAGCACGTCACGGCGCTGCGGCATTTGCTCTCGCGGTAATGCATTGAGCGCCGGCAATTCACGTTGGCGCGGGTTGATCGCGATCACGCTGGAACCGTCGGCCCGGCGCACCAGCAGCAGACTGTCGAGATTGCCGAGCATGTTCTGATACAACCGTGGTCGCGCCTGCAAAGCGTCGAGGCTGTCGCTGTCGGCGAGCAAGGCGCGCACTTGCTCCATGCGACCGAGCAGGGCCATGTCGTCACGAAAGGCCAATTCCGAGGCCAGCGAGCGGTAGAGAAACACGCCGATTGCGCTCAGCACCAGCGCGCAGACCATGGCGAAGGCCAGCGCCAATCGCCAGGCGATCGACTTACTCCACATCGTCCGGCGCTTCCAGTTGATAACCGACGCCGCGCACGGTGTGGATAAGTTTCGGCATGTACGGATCGTCAACCTTGGCACGCAGGCGACGCACGGCGACCTCGACCATGTTGGTGTCGCTGTCGAAATTCAGGTTCCACACCTGCGAGGCGATCAGCGTGCGCGAGAGCACTTCGCCCTGGCGGCTGGCGAGCAACTGCAACAGGGCGAATTCCTTGTTGGTCAGGGCAATGCGCTGGCCGCCGCGACTGACCCGGCGGCGCAATACGTCGATTTCCAAGTCGGCAATGCTGTACGACTCGGCTTCGCGCATCGGCCCGCGTCGCAGCAGCGTGCGCACGCGCGCGAGTAGTTCGGCGAAGGCGAAGGGTTTGAGCAGGTAGTCATCGGCTCCCAGCTCAAGACCACGGACGCGGTCTTCGATGGCGTCCTTGGCGGTGAGAAACAGCACCGGTGTGGCGCCGCGCTGGCGGATCAGTTGCAACAATTGCCAGCCGTTGAGGCCGGGCAGCATCACGTCGAGGATGATCAGGTCGTATTCCTGCTGCTCGATAAAATAGCGGCCGTCGAGGCCATTGAGCGCAACATCCACGGCGAAACCCGACTCGCCCAGGCCCTTGGCGAGGAAGTTGGCGGTTTTGGCTTCATCTTCTACGACCAGCAAACGCATGGCACACCTCGATTGATCAGGCACACAGGCTAGGCGTGTTCGGCGCCGTTGCCCATTACAAACTTGTAATCCGCCTGACGGGGTTCTGACGAAGTGCGCCGGTTAAGGTGCAGACCTTCCCATTCGGAGCCTGCACATGACCGTCAAATACCTTGTCGCCAGCCTGATCCTCGGCCTCAGCGGCGCTGCAAGTGCCACGCCAGAACTGCCGCGCCACGCCGATCTCGACCTGAAAACCGCACGCTGGCTGGCGGACAAGGCGATGAGCAGTTGCACCGGCACGGTGTCGGTGCTCGACCGTGGCGGTAACTTGCTGGTGACGTTGCGTGGTGACGGCGTCGGGCCGCACAACACCGCCGCCAGCCAACGCAAGGCCTACACCGCGCTGTCGACCAAGACGCCGACGCGGCTGTTCGCCGAGCGCGCCCGCAGCAACCCGGAAACCGCCAACCTCAACACCCTCGATGAATTGCTTTTGCTCGGCGGCGGCATTCCGTTGTTCGCCGGCAGCGAACTGGTCGGCGCCATGGGCGTGGCCGGTTCCGGCGGCGGTGAGCAAGACGAAAACTGCGCCCGCGCCGCCGCCGACAAAGCCGGCCTGACCATCACCCGTTCCCACTAAGGAGATCCACCATGACCACCCTGCGCATGACTCTCGCCGCCCTCGGCCTGAGTGCTGTTTCCAGCCTGACGCTGGCCGCCGGCAATCCGCTGAGCGTGCACGTGCTCAACCTGGAAAACGGCCTGCCGTCACCGGGCATCAACGTCACCCTGGAAAAACACGTCGGCGAAAACTGGCAGCCACTGGCCCAAGGCACCACCAACGAACAAGGGCGGATCGCCGAACTGTTCCCGGCCAAACAGCCATTCGAAGCCGGTGAATACCGCGTGGTGTTCAAGACCGGCGAGTATTACCAGAAGATCAAGCATGAGACGTTCTTCCCGGAAATTCCGGTGATCTTTCAGGTCAAGCAGACTGATCAGCACTACCACATCCCGCTGCTGCTGAGCCCGTACGGTTTCTCGACCTATCGCGGTTCGTAATCCAAACACAGATCCTTTGTAGGAGTGAGCCTTTGTGGTGAGGGGATTTATCCCCGCTGGAGTGCGCAGCAGAGCCTTTTTCAGGGCCGCTTCGCGCCCCAGCGGGGATAAATCCCCTCGCCACAGGTGCCAGTTCCGACATTGGATCGGTTTCAGTTTTCAGATCGTGGCCAAGGCACGCAATCTCACCGCATCGAGAATTTCGATTTCGCCGTATGCGAGCCCGATAATCCCCTGCCCCTGCAGATCCTTGAGGATCTGATTGGTGGTCTGCCGCGACAGCGACAGCATCGCCGCCAACTGCTCCTGCGGCAGTTGCAGCGTCCGGCGTGGTGCGTCGAGTTCACCGTAGCCTTCGGCGATCATCAGCAAGCGATGCGCCAGACGCGCCGGGGCTGGCAACAGGCTCAGCTGTTCGAGATTGATGAAGGCCAGGCGCAATTTGTGGCTCATCAACAGCGCCAGATGCCGCCAGTACTGCGGCTGTTCGTCGAGCAATTTGAGCAACGCCGCCTGGGGAATATTCAGCAAGGTACATGGCCCGACCGCATAGGCGTCATGGGTGCGTGGCTGGCCGTCGAACAGGCAGATTTCGCCGAACCAGTGCGGCGCCTCCACCAGACTCAGCAAGGCCTCCTTGCCCTGCTCGCTCACCGCGCCAATGCGCACGGCGCCATCGAGCACTGCATACAGACCGCACGGCGCATCGCCACGCTGGAACAGTCGTTGTCCCGCCGTCAGCCGCCGCTCCCGAGCCAGCGCCAGCAGGCTATCCTGAAAAGATGCAGGCAAATGACTGAACCACTGGCCGCTGAGCAACCGTGCACGAATTTGCATAACCACTCCTGGAGTGTCGCCTGCCCGACAGAGCGAACGCGGATCCCGAGGGATGATGCATTCAACCCCACCGGAGGAACAACAATGAAAAGCCTCGTCGACCACCTCAGTCAATACGCCGCCTACCACCGCGACCCGCGCAACATTGCCAGCCACTTTATCGGCATTCCGCTGATCGTGGTGGCGGTGGCTGTCCTGCTGTCTCGGCCGCAGTGGGAGCTGGGCGGGCTGTGGATATCTCCAGCCGTTGTGGTGGCGCTGGCCTCGGCGTGGTTTTACCTGCGTCTGGAGTTGAAGCTTGGCGTGTTGATGACGGTATTGATGGGGCTGTCGGTGTGGGCCGGGCATGCGCTGGCGCAGCAGAGCACCCTGGTCTGGCTGAGCAGCGGCCTGGCGATGTTCGTGATCGGCTGGGTGATCCAGTTTGTCGGGCATCACTATGAAGGGCGCAAACCGGCATTTGTCGATGACATCAGCGGACTGATTGTCGGGCCGTTGTTTGTCGTGGCCGAGCTGGCGTTCATGCTCGGGCTGCGGCAGGAATTGAAACAAGAGATCGAGTTGCGGGCGGGGGTGGTGCGGGTCAATCCGAATCGCGCTGCTGTCTAGATCGTATTCGCGAGCAGGCTCGCTCCCACATTTGGAATGAGTTTTCCCTGTGGGAGCGAGCCTGCTCGCGAAGCTTTTGCCTTTAAATATTGGCGACTTTCTGCCAGACCTTCGGCTTGAAGAACAGGGTTTCACCCTTGGCCAGACCGATCAGGCTGTCGTGATCCTTGACCACTTCCGCTTCGATCAGATCGGTCTGCCCCTCCACTTTCAAGGTCACCCGGGTAGTCGCGCCCAGCGGGCGGATATCGCGCACTTCAGCGGCGTGGTGATCTTCCAGCTCATGCTTGGACAACGACACTTCGTGCGGGCGGAACAGCACATGGTTGTCATCGCTCAGCAGCAAGCGGTTCGAATCGCCGAGGAAGTGATAAACGAAGTCGCTGGCCGGGTTTTCGTAGACGTCGCCCGGTGAGCCGATCTGCTCGATCACGCCTTTGTTCATCACCACGATACGGTCGGCGACTTCCATCGCTTCTTCCTGGTCATGGGTCACGAACACCGAAGTCAGGTTGATATCTTCGTGCAGCCGCGCCAGCCAGCGCCGCAGTTCCTTGCGCACCTTGGCGTCGAGGGCGCCGAACGGTTCATCCAGCAGCAGCACTTTAGGTTCCACCGCCAAAGCACGGGCCAGGGCGATACGCTGACGCTGGCCACCGGACAACTGCTCCGGGTAGCGATCCGACAACCAGTCCAGTTGCACCATGTTCAGCAGTTCGTGAACCTTGGTGGCGATCTGGCTTTCGCTCGGGCGCTGGTTTTTCGGTTTCATCCGCAGGCCGAACGCGACGTTGTCGAACACCGTCATGTGGCGGAACAAGGCGTAATGCTGGAACACGAAACCAACGTTACGATCACGCACATCGTGGCCGGAAACGTCCTCGCCGTGAAAAACGATGTTGCCCTGATCCGGGGTTTCCAGACCGGCAATAATGCGCAGCAAGGTGGTTTTGCCACATCCCGACGGGCCAAGCAGCGCGACCAGCTCACCGCTGTGGATATCCAGGCTGATGTTGTCCAGCGCCTTGAACGCGTTGAAATTCTTGCTGACGTTACGCACTTCGATCGACATGAATTATTCCTCCGCGGCGCTGGCGCGCAGGCGGTTGATACGGTTTTCGCTCCACTGCTTGAGCAGCAGGATGAAGAGCGCCAGGATCAGCAACAGGCTCGCCACGGCGAACGCGGCCACGTGGTTGTATTCGTTGTAGAGGATCTCGACGTGCAGCGGCAAGGTGTTGGTCACCCCGCGAATGTGCCCGGACACCACCGACACCGCACCGAACTCGCCCATGGCCCGCGCGGTACACAGCACCACGCCGTAAATCAGGCCCCATTTAATGTTGGGTACGGTGACGTGCCAGAACATCTGCCAGCCGTTGGCACCGAGCAGACGCGCGGCTTCCTCCTCCTGGGTGCCTTGTTCCTGCATCAGCGGAATCAGCTCACGAGCCACGAACGGCACGGTGACAAAAATCGTCGCCAGCACGATGCCCGGCAGGGCGAAGACGATCTGGATGTCGTGATCCTGCAACCACGGCCCGAACAGGCCCTGCGCACCGAACATCAGCACGTAGACCAGACCGGCGATCACCGGCGACACCGAGAACGGCAGGTCGATCAGCGTGACCAGCATGCTCTTGCCACGGAACGAGTATTTGCTCACGCACCATGCCGCACTGACGCCGAACACCAGGTTCAGCGGCACCGAGATCAGCACGGCGAACACGGTGAGTTTCAATGCCGAAAGCGCGTCCGGCTCAAAGATCGCGGTGAAGAACGCGCCGAGGCCGTTTTTCAGACCTTGCGATACGACGATGAACAACGGCAGCAGCAGAAACAGGAAAAAAATCAGCCAGCCAAGACCGATCAGGATTCTGCGCGAAGTGGCGCTGCCACGGCGCGCTGCGTTGGCCGAAGAGGCGGCCGCAATGGACGATTGGGACATGTTCGCGCCTCCTTATGGGGTTTCGATGCGCCGCTGCAGCAAGTTGATCAGCAGCAACAGGATGAAGGAAACCACCAGCATCAATACGCCGATGGCGGTAGCGCCGGTGTAATCATACTGGTCGAGTTTGACCATGATCAGCAGCGGCAGGATCTCGGTTTTCATCGGCATGTTGCCGGCAATGAAAATCACCGAACCGTACTCGCCGACGCCACGCGCGAACGCCAGCGCAAAACCGGTCAGCCAGGCGGGTAGCAAGGCCGGAACCAGAATGTGGCGAAATACCTGCCATGGCTTCGCACCCAGGCACGCCGCCGCTTCTTCGACTTCACGGGGAATATCGGCCAGCACCGGCTGCACCGTGCGCACCACGAACGGCAGCGTGACGAAGGTCAGCGCCAGGGTGATGCCCAACGGGGTGTAGGCGATTTTGAAACCGAGGTCGGCAGCGAACTGCCCGACCAGCCCGGCCGGCGCGTACAGCGCGGTCAGCGCGATACCGGCCACAGCTGTCGGCAGGGCGAACGGCAGATCGATCATCGCGTCGATCCCCTTGCGTCCGGGGAAGGTGTAGCGCACCAGCACCCAGGCCAGCAGCGTGCCGATGATGCCGTTGATGATCGCCGCACACAGCGCGGTACCGAAGCTCAGCTTCAATGCAGCCAGCACCCGTGGTGCGGAGATGATCGTCCAGAACTGATCCCAGGTCAGCTGGGCGGCATGGACGAACATCGCCGCCAGCGGGATAAGCACAATCAGGCTGAGGTACACCAAGGTGTAACCCAGCGTCAGCCCGAAGCCGGGTATGACGGGGGAGATACGACGCGACATAAAAGTCCCTGGTTGAAAACGCATCAATGTGGGAGCGAGCCCTGTGGTGAGGGGATTTATCCCCTCACCACAAAAGCTCAGTCCCACATGTCATGTGCCCAGACATCAGGCCGGTTGAAGGCGAGATTACTGCGCCTGATAAATCTGGTCGAACACGCCGCCGTCGTTGAAGAATTTCGGCTGCGCGGATTTCCAGCCGCCGAAGTCCTTGTCGATGGTCACCAGTTCCAGTTTCGGGAACTGCTGGGCGTACTTGGCCGCTACGTCCTTGTCACGTGGACGATAGAAGTTTTTCGCCGCGATTTCCTGGCCGGCCGGGCTGTACAGATGCTTGAGGTAGGCTTCGGCGATCTGCGCGTTGCCCTTCTTCTCGGCATTCTTGTCGACCACCGCCACGGGTGGTTCGGCGAGGATCGACAGCGACGGCACGACGATATCGAACTTGTCTGCGCCGCCGTCTTCTTTCAGCGCCAGAAACGCTTCGTTTTCCCAGGCCAGCAACACGTCGCCCTGACCGTTGTTGACGAAGGTGATGGTCGAACCACGGGCGCCGGTGTCGAGGATCGGCACGTGCTTGAACAGGGTTTGCACGTATTCCTTGGCCTTGGCTTCGTCACCGCCGTTGGCTTTCAGGCCATAGGCCCACGCGGCGAGGAAGTTCCAGCGCGCGCCACCCGAAGTTTTCGGGTTTGGCGTGATCACCGAGACATCGTTCTTGACCAGATCGCCCCAGTCCTTGATGCCTTTCGGGTTGCCCTTGCGCACCAGGAACACAATGGTCGAGGTGTACGGCGTGCTCGCCTCCGGCAGACGCTTCTGCCAGTCGGCGGGCAGGCTCTTGCCGAGCTTGGCGATTTCATCGATGTCGCCAGCCAGGGCCAGGGTCACCACGTCAGCACGCAGGCCATCGATCACCGCACGGCCCTGCTTGCCCGAACCGCCATGGGACTGCTGGATTTTCACCGTGTCGCCGGCATGATCCTGCTGCCAGAACTTGATGAATTCGGCGTTGTATTCCTGATACAGCTCGCGCGTCGGGTCATACGACACGTTGAGCAGCTCGTAATCCTTGGCAACGGCGGAACCGGCAAACACGGCACTGGCCAGCGCGGCCAAAGCATAACGGCGAATCGACGACATGGTGAAAGCTCCTGGAATTCCTGGTGGTGGCTTGTTCTTATGTATTGCTGGAATCGGGTCCCGTTGAAAGACCGCCGCCTTCGCCAGCTCCTGCACACAGCCCCCTGTAGGAGCCGCCGAAGGCTGCGATCTTTTGATTTCAGCCCGGTTGCTTACCGGGTTGTTGCAAACGGAATTTCTCTTTGCGTTCGATCTGTACGACTTGCGCGTTGTGCACAGTGATCTCCACCGCGCCGAACCGCAGATCGCGCAGGGCGCTCTGGATTTCACGCAAGATGGTGCTTTCGTCCTGACCGTCAACGCTGCGAAGGGATGCGCTCATGGTGCTGCTCCTTTGAAGGGGGTTTGCCTGGCAGTGGGCGGCACTGCGTTCGGCGTGGGAGCAATATAAGAGAGGCATGGATATTCTTAAAAAGACTATTTAAGAATGTTTATATAACTAGAAACCATTATGAGCGAGGGCAAGGGGTTTGCGCTGATTTGAACTCGTCAAAAGAACTTGTGGCGAGGGGATTTATCCCCGTTGGACTGCGTAGCATTCCCATTTCTTGGGGCCGCTACGCGACCCAACGGGGATAAATCCCCTCACCACAAGGTCGGTGATAGCCAGATAGGTCTTTTCAGCCAGTCAATGGCGTTTTCGCCCAATCAAGCCGATCCGCAGACACCGGCCGCCCAAACCAGTAGCCCTGCCCCAGATCGCATTCCTGCGCCAACAGAAACGCCGCCTGCTCAGCCTGCTCGATCCCCTCGGCATGCACCTGCATGCCCATGCTGCGGGCCAGCGCGATGATCACCCGGACAATCGCCACGTCATCCTCATCCCACGGCAACCCGGCGACGAAGCCCTGATCGATCTTGAGTTTCTGCACCGGCAGGCGCTTGAGCCGCAACAGCGAGGAATAACCCGTGCCGAAATCATCGATGGCCAGACGCACACCCAGCTCGCGCAAGCGATGCATTTGTTCCAGCGCCACTTCCGGATCATCCATCACCGCGCTTTCGGTAACTTCCAGTTCCAGATACGCCGGATCCAGCCCGGTGTCGTGCAGCACCTGCGCCACCTGCTGGTAAAGCTCACGCCGGGCAAACAGCCGCGACGAAACATTCACCGCGACGAACGCCAGCACCACACCGCTCTGCTGCCATTGGCACATCTGTCGGCAGGCCTGCTGCATCACCCAGGCATCGATCTCGGCGATCAGCCCGGTACGCTCGGCAATCGGAATGAATTCTGCCGGTGACACCAGACCGCGCTGCGGATGCTGCCAGCGCACCAGTGCTTCGACGCCAACCAGACGGCCGCTTTGCAGGTCATGCACCGGTTGGTAGTAGACGCGCAGTTCCTCCTGCTCCATTGCGCGGCGCAGCTCGAAGGCGATTTCGACCCGTTGCTGGGCATGGGCGGTCAGTTCTTCGGTGTACAGCGCGTAGCCATTGCGCCCGCTGCTTTTGGCCTTGAACAGCGCGCTGTCGGCGTTGCGTAACAACTGCTCTGCGCTGAGGGCATCGCTGGGAAACAGGCTGATACCGATGCTGGCGTTGATGAACAGTTGATTGCCATCTACCAGCACCGGCTCCTTCAAGGCGTCCAGAGTCCGTTGCGCCAGCGCGGCGGCCTGGGCCGGCTGTGGACAACTTTCCGCGAGCACCGCGAACTCGTCACCGCCGAGCCGCGCCAAGGTAATGCCGTGGCCGAACAGTTCCTGCAAACGCGTCGCCACCGCTTTAAGCAATCGGTCGCCGACGTTATGGCCGAGGCTGTCGTTGATCAGCTTGAAATGATCCAGATCAAGCATCAGCAGCGCGCAGCCACGCTTGTGTGTCTGCGCGGAAGCCAACGCCTGCTCGGCACGGTCGCTGAACAGCAGGCGATTGGGCAGATCGGTCAACGGATCGTGATGCGCCAGGTGTTTGAGCTCGGACTCGGAATCCTTGATCGCACTGATGTCGGAGAACACCGCCACGTAATGGCTGAGCCGTCCGGAATCATCGTGAATCACCCGGATGGTCTGCCACTGTGGATAAATCTCGCCGGTCTTGCGCCGGTTCCAGATCTCGCCGCTCCATTCACCTTCAGCCTCTAGGGTGGCGAACATCGCCTGATAGAAGCCCGGCGGATGATGGCCGGACTTGAACAGACTCGGCTGCTGGCCGATGACTTCGTCGCGCCGATAACCGGTGATCTCGATAAAGGCGCGGTTGACGTGAACGATCAGACCACGGTGATCGGTTACCAGCACGCCTTCGCGGGTGCAATCGAACACGGCGGCCGCCTGACGCAGGCGCTCCCGGTCGCTGTGGCGCTCGCGCAGGCGGGCACCGATGCCGAGAAACCGACACAGCCGCGCCCGCGCCAGAAAAATCAGCCCGGCGCTGACCGCTGCCAGCAAATAACCGTTGATCAGTTGCCAGCGGGCCAGCGCACTGGAGTCATCGAAGAATCTGCTTAATAAATGATCGGAAACCTGCAGCCACACGGCGGCGAGTACGAGGTAGAGCAGCGCTGCACGCAAGGCATCGCGGTAAGTCGCAGACATTCGGTCGTCCATGTCCCTACAAAAAGGTTGGAATTATAGGTGAAGAAACATTCAGCGACTTCTTATCTGAAAGGGCGACTGGTTTTATCTGTGTGCTTAGTGATAATGCAACGGCTGTTTTTATCTTTATCGAGGGCCCTATAGCCTATGTGGTACGAAGGTTTTCTTGGCTTGTCGGCCTGGTCACTGGTCGCGGTCACCCTGCTGATGACCCATGTGACGATTGTTGCCGTCACGGTCTATCTGCACCGTTACTCGGCCCACCGCTCGCTCGAGCTGAATGCGGGTCTCAAGCACTTTTTCCGTTTCTGGCTGTGGCTGACCACGGCGCAGAACACCCGCGAGTGGACCGCCATCCACCGCAAACACCACGCCAAATGCGAAACCGAGGATGACCCGCACAGCCCGGTCATCAAGGGCCTGTCCACGGTGCTGCGCACCGGTGCCGAGCTGTACCGCAGCGAAGCGCAGAACCCGGAAACCTTGCGTATCTACGGCAAGAATTGCCCGGAAGACTGGATCGAACGCAACCTCTACAGCCGCTATCCGCTGCTGGGTGTGGTGATCATGGGCGTGATCGACCTGCTGCTGTTCGGCACCATCGGCATCACCATCTGGGCCATCCAGATGATGTGGATTCCAGTGTGGGCCGCTGGCGTGATCAACGGTCTGGGCCATGCCGTCGGCTACCGCAATTTCGAATGCCGTGACGCAGCGACCAATCTGGTGCCGTGGGGCATCCTGATCGGCGGCGAAGAACTGCACAACAACCACCACACCTACCCCAACTCGGCCAAGCTGTCGGTGAAAAAGTGGGAATTCGACCTCGGCTGGGCGTGGATCAAGGTCTTCTGCTTCCTGCGTCTGGCCAAGGTGCAGCGGGTCGCACCGATTGCCCACCGCGTCGAAGGCAAGGGCAGCCTGGACATGGACACCGCCATGGCGATCCTCAACAACCGCTTCCAGATCATGGCCCAGTACCGCAAATTGGTGATCGGCCCGCTGGTCAAGCAAGAGCTGGCCAAGGTCGATCATTCGGTGCGCCACCAGTTCCACCGGGCCAAACGCCTGCTGTCGCGGGAAACCAGCCTGCTGGAAGACCGTCATCACTTGCGCATCCAGACCATGCTCGAACACAGCCATGCGCTGAAAGTGATCTACGAGAAACGCCTGGCTTTGCAGCAGATCTGGGTCAAGACCAGTTCCAATGGCCACGACATGCTCGCCGCCATCAAGGAATGGATTCACGAGGCCGAGGCCAGTGGCATCCAGTCGTTGCGTGACTTTGCTGATCAGCTGAAAACCTACTCGCTGCGTCCTGCGACTGCCTGATCGGCAACGAGGCTGCGATCTCGGAGATCGCAGCCTCGTTGCATACGGCGCCTCCTTAACCCGGCCGCCCGGCGGGACTCGGTAATGGCCGGGAACTTCGCCGAAAATCCTCTATCTCAATGACACTTCGCCATTCCGGCGGGTTGTCCTGTGGCCGTTGTCGACATTGCGGCGCGCCCTTTGAGATTTGTGCCGATGGTCAACAACAACCAGAAAGACACATCCTTCACCCAATGGCCCGAGGCCGCGCAAACGCTGATGGCGCTGATGCACGCGCAAGGCGAAGTTGCGCGCCTGAGCGAGCGCGAACAATTGATCAGTTCGCTGCTGGTCAGCGTCAACGCCGTACTCTGGGCTTTCAACTGGGAAACCCGCCAGGTGCTGTATGTCAGTCCGGCCTATGAACGGATCTTCGGCCGTTCCGCCGCGTTGTTGCTGGCGGACTACAACCAATGGCGCGACAGCATTTACCCCGATGATCTGGAGTACGCCGAACAAAGCCTTGCCGAAGTCCTGCACCGAGGTGCGGTGGAAGATCGCGAGTACCGCATCATTGCCGCCGATGGCCAGGTGCGCTGGCTCAGCGACAAATGCTTTATCAATCGCCAGGACGAGCCCGGGCAGCCGGTGATCATCGTCGGCATCGCCGAAGACATCACCGACAAAAAACACATGGAAACCGAGCTGCAACGCTTGGCCACCACCGATGTGCTGACGCAAAGCAGCAACCGCCGCCACTTCTTCGAATGCGCCCACCGCGAGTTCGCCGAGGCGCGCCGCCAAGGCACACCGCTGGCCTTCCTGCTGCTGGACATCGACGATTTCAAAGTGATCAACGACAGCTACGGCCACCCCGAAGGCGACAATGTGCTGCAACGGATCGCCGAATGCGGGCGCGGCTCATTGCGCCGTGGCGACCTGTTCGGGCGGATTGGCGGTGAGGAGTTCGCCGCGGTGTTCCCCGGCTGTGCGCCGGAGATGGCGGTGCAAGTGGCGGAGCGCCTGCAGCAGGAGATCCAGCGACTGCGCTTCAACCACGACGGCCAAGCATTCAGCATCACCGTAAGCCAGGGCCTTACCAACCTCACCGACGAAGACAAGAGCCTGGACAGCCTGTTCGCCCGCGCGGATGCCGCGATGTACGAGGCGAAACGGCAGGGCAAGAACCGGATTATTGCGGCCTGATCCGTATTTTGTGGCTGCCGCAATTTCTGTGGGAGCGGGCTTGCCCGCGATGAGGCCAGCACCTTCAACAAAAATGTTGCCTGCGCTGGCGCCTTCGCGAGCAGGCTCGCTCCCACATTGGAATGTGGTGATCTGTCATTTGCGCATCCGCATCAACTCCGGCAGCCCGATCTTGAGCAACCGCGCCGTCCGGCTCTTCGCCAGTTCCTCGACACCTTCATGCTCTGTCAGCCGCGCCATCTGCGCGGCCATGTGCATCACCAGCGCCTCGCGACTGTAAACGCCACCACCGAGCTGGTAGGCCGAAGCAATCAACTCGCGCAACTCCAGCGGCAGACGCCAGCGGGTGCGCAATGCCGAGCCATAAGAGGCGCCAAACTTCGCCAACGCTTCACCGACCTCCTCCAACTCGTCCAGCTCGCCGCCGGCCTGCTGCCATTCCTGCAAGCAGCGCAGCAGCGCCAGATCACCGAGCCGATGCAGCATCCCGGCGCAATAGCAGCGCTCCTGATCCAGATCGAGCAGGCGCGCCAGCGTGCGGGCGTATTCCGCCGTGTGCAGTGACAGCCCCCAATAGCGCTCGGCGTAATCCGCCAGGCATGGATCGCTGAGCCGCGCGCTGCGTTTGAGCGCCAGCCCGAGAATCAGGTTCATGCTTTGCCCGGTGCCGAGTCGGTGCAGCGCCTGGGCCAGGGTTTGCACCGGCGCGCCGTAGTGTTGCGCGGCACTGTTGGCGGCTGCGATCAGCACGGCGGTAATCTGCGGATCGGTGCGCACCTCTTCCTCCAGCAGCTTGAGGTCCAGCCCCTCGGGATTGAGGCTGCGCTTGACCGCCACTTGCACGTCGGTCATCAGCGGCGCGCCATCGGCCTGCTCGCGACGCCGCTCAAGGAACACCGACAGGGTCATACCCGGCGCCAGTGCCGGCACTTCGCAAACCACCGCTTCGCCAGCGTTGAGCAGCAAGCCCTGCAAGCGCTCGGTCAGGCCTTCCATGTTCAACGGTTTGGTCAGGTACGCCGTCGGCGCCAGCGGAATCGCTTCGCGCACGCTGGCGCTGTCGTTGCGGCTGCTCATCAGAATGAACGGCAACGGCGGATTGCGTTTGCGCTGGCGGACGCTGCGCAGCACATGCAATCCGTCGATGCCAGGCAGCTCCCAATCGACGATGGCCAAGTCATAGGGCACCTCGCTGAGCAACGACATTGCCTGCTGGCCATCGGCACACAAATCCAGGCGCGCATCGCAGCGCACATTGAGCAGCACTTGTTTGAGCAGGTCACGGGACCAGGGATCAGCCTCGGCAATCAGCACCCGGGGTACGGCGGGTAAATCAACGGCAGTCATGCGCGCTCTCCTTGCAATGCCTGAACCTTAGCCAATGCTGGCGATTCGATACAGCGCAAACAGGTCCGATGTGTTTCAAGGGACGAAAAAAACCCGCCGAAGCGGGTTTTTGTCGAGCGGGTCACACGAGTGGATCAGAGTTCAGAGAAGCACTCTTCGATGATCGCCAGGCCTTTGTCCAGTTGCTCGTCTGGCGACGTCAGCGGAACCAGCACACGCAGCACGTTACCGTAAGTGCCGCAGGACAGCAGGATCAGGCCCTTGTCACGCGCCTTGGCCACCACGGCAGCCACGGCAGTCGGGTTCGGCTTGTGGCTGTCGCCGTTTTCGAACAGCTCGACCGCGATCATTGCGCCCAGCGCACGCACTTCACCGATGACCGGGTACTTGGCCTGAATCGCCTTCAAACCGGTGACCAGGCGCTCGCCGACAGCCTTGCAGCGGTCCAGCAATTGCTCTTCTTCAAACACTTCCATGACTGCCAGCGCAGCGGCGCAAGCGATCGGGCTACCGGCGTAAGTGCCGCCCAGGCCGCCCGGAGCAATGGCGTCCATGTATTCGGCCTTGCCGCACACGCCGGCCAGCGGGAAGCCGCCAGCGATGGACTTGGCGAAAGTGGTCAGGTCGGCGGCAACGCCCATCTGTTCCATGGCGAAGAAGGTGCCGGTACGGCCAGCGCCGGTCTGCACTTCGTCAGCGATCAGCAGGATGCCGTGCTGGTCGCACAGCGCACGCAGACGCTTCATGAATTCCTTCGGCGCGACGTAGAAACCGCCTTCGCCCTGCACCGGCTCGATGATGATTGCAGCGATGTCTTTCGGCTCGGCATCGTTCTTGAAAATGCGCTCGATGGAAGCGATCGAATCGTCAATGCTCACGCCGTGCAGTTCGTTCGGGTACAACGCGCGGAAGATGCCGCCTGGCATCAGGCCCATGCCGGCCGAGTACGGCACGACTTTACCGGTCAGGCCGAGGGTCATCATGGTGCGACCGTGGTAAGCGCCGGTGAAGGCAATCACGCCAGCGCGGCCAGTGGCGGCACGGGCGATCTTCACGGCGTTTTCGACGGCTTCGGAACCGGTGGTGACCAGCAGGGTTTTCTTTGCGAAATCACCTGGCACCTTGGCGTTGATTTTTTCGCACAGCTCAACGTACGGTTCGTAAGCCAGCACCTGGAAGCAGGTGTGGGTCAGCTTGTTCAGCTGTTCAGTCACGGCAGCGATGATTTTCGGGTGCACGTGGCCGGTGTTCAGTACAGCGATACCGCCGGCGAAGTCGATGAACTCACGACCTTCAACGTCGGTCACGGTGGCGTTCTTTGCCGACTCGGCGAAGATCGGGTGAATCTGGCCAACACCACGAGGTACGGCATTGGTGCGGCGGGCCATCAGTTCAGCGTTAGTCTTGCTCATTACAGTCCTCATTCGCCGCTCATCGGGCGGCGTGGTTCAAGGATGAAGCGGGAGAAATCGGCGGTGGCAGCATGCGATGATCGACTGCCACGGCGTTCCTGGCCGCAGAGAAAATTCCTGTTTGAAACCACGCAAAGGGACAGCGCTCTCGTGCCCCTTGCGTTTGCAGCGATCCCTTTCCCGGCTTAGATGCCCAGGCAGAGGTATTTGATTTCCAGGTAGTCTTCGATGCCGTACTTGGAGCCTTCACGGCCCAGGCCCGAAGCCTTGATGCCGCCAAACGGCGCGACTTCGTTGGAGATCAGCCCGGTGTTGACGCCGACCATGCCGTATTCCAGCGCTTCGGCGACACGGAACACACGGCCGAGGTCACGCGCGTAGAAGTAAGAAGCCAGACCGAATTCGGTGTCGTTGGACATGGCGATCACTTCGGCTTCGTCTTTGAAGCGGAACAGCGGCGCCAGCGGACCGAAGGTTTCTTCCTTGGCCACGGCCGCGTTTTTCGGCACGTTGGTCAGGATCGTCGGCTCGAAGAAGTTGCCTTCCATCGCCTTGCCGCCCGCCAGTACGGTGGCGCCTTTGCTTACGGCATCAGCGATGTGTTCCTGAACCTTGGCCACGGCTTTTTCGTCGATCAGCGGGCCGGTGGTGGTGCCGTCTTCCAGACCGTTGCCGATCTTCAGTTTGGCCACAGCCACTTTCAGCTTCTCGGCGAACGCATCGTAGACCGCGTCCTGAATGTACAGACGGTTGGCGCAGACGCAGGTCTGGCCGTTGTTGCGGTATTTGGAGATGATCGCGCCTTCGACGGCCTTATCCAGATCGGCGTCGTCGAACACGATGAACGGCGCGTTGCCGCCCAGTTCCAGCGAGACTTTCTTGATGTCCTTGGCGCATTCGGCCATCAACTGGCGACCGATTTCGGTCGAGCCGGTGAAGGACAGTTTGCGCACGATCGGGTTGCTGGTCAGCTCGCTGCCGATGTCGCCGGCGCTGCCGGACACCACGCTGAACACGCCCGCCGGAATGCCCGCGCGCTGAGCCAGTTCGGCCAGGGCGAAAGCGGAAAATGGAGTTTGCGATGCTGGCTTGAGCACCATGGTGCAACCGGCGGCCAGTGCTGGGCCGGCCTTGCGAGTGATCATTGCTGCCGGGAAGTTCCACGGAGTGATCGCAGCGGTGACGCCGATCGGCTGCTTGATCACGATCAGGCGCTTGTCCGGCTGGTGGCCGGGAATCACATCACCGTAGATGCGCTTGGCTTCTTCGGCGAACCACTCGATGAACGATGCGGCGTAAACGATTTCGCCCTTGGCTTCGGCCAGCGGCTTGCCTTGCTCGAGGGTCATCAGGCGCGCGAGGTCGTCCTGGTTCTCGATCATCAGTTCGAACCAGCGACGCAGCTTGCCGGCACGCTCTTTGGCGGTCAGCGCACGCCAGGCCGGCAGCGCTTTGTCAGCAGCTTCAATGGCACGGCGGGTTTCAGCGGCGCCCATCTTCGGCACGGTGCCGAGGATTTCGCCGGTGGCCGGGTTGTTGACCTTGATCGTCTGACCGTTGTCGGCATCGACCCAAGCGCCATCGATGAAGGCTTGCTGGCGGAACAACTGGGTGTCTTTAAGCTGCATGTCGGCTTTCCTTAACAGCACCGCGGCCTGCGCGGAGCAAATTATGATTGTAGAAAGGCGCCTCGCAAGGCTGCCGTCAGGGAAATCAGTGAGCGGATTGTGGCGCATCTGCAGTGCACGTCCGGGCGCACCTGCGCTGCAACATCCCGTCAACGAGCGTTTGAAATCTCAAACGGATCGTAGGTTCAAAGGGGGTAAAGGACAATAGGTCGTTCGAAAAAAAGAACAAAAATGCCGCTTTTCAGATCAACGTACTGAAAACCCGTGCCGCAGGAAAAACCTTAGATCAACCCCGGCAAAGCGCCAAGCGAGGGTTTTGCAGGACGTTACCGCTTTAAGGAATACAGCGATTTTGCGGCGACACGCACACTGACAAAACCCGCCAAACCCGGCATGGACGCCCCGAGCCGACCTAGGTATGATGTCGCCCGCTGCACCAGTAGCTCAGCTGGATAGAGTACTGCCCTCCGAAGGCAGGGGTCGTGGGTTCGAATCCCGCCTGGTGCACCATGAATCAAATGAGAAAGCCCCGGACTGTGATGGTCCGGGGCTTTTTTGTGAGCTATGACGAGGTCGCTGGAACGCCGTCACTCCGTCGTCCAGTCAAACTCATCATATTCATCGTCGTCATCCCCCTCCTCCTCAGCCTCGTCAAATACCTCATCTTCTTCAACGAGGTCTTCTTCCGGCTGATTCAGCAGAAATTCCTTACGTGTCTCGGTTACTGCACGCCGCATTTGTTCGCCCTTTTCCGGGCAGTTGAGTAGCTGGGCGATGCGGTCGATTTTTGCTGCCACGGTGTCCTCCAGCGCATTGGCAATGACTTGATAGTGCGCGTTTTCGCGGGGCAATGCCAAATGGCTGGAGATTCAGGGCAATCAGCCGCCCGGGAGCGGCCGAACCTCAGCGGTGATAACGCCGCACCGCGCTGCTGTTGCGCAGCACATGGCCTTTGATTTTCTCCATCAGCTCGGCGCGGGTCAGGCCGGCAGGCAGGGCATCCGGGGCGAGGTCGAGGGCGTAGATCTGGATGATGTAGTGGTGCGCGCTGTCGCCCACTGGCGGGCATGGCCCCATGTAATGGGTGTTGCCTTTGCTGTTGGTGCCGCCGACGCCTTCGAGGGCGGATTTGGCACCGACGCCGGCCGCGATCTGGTGGGTGGTGGGTTTGATGCCGTAGTGAATCCAGTGATCCACGCCCAAGCCTTTCTGGCCATCCGGGTCGTGCATGACGATGGCGTAGCTCTGGGTACCGGCCGGGCCGGCGTTCCAGCTCAACGCCGGCGACTGGTTCTTGCCGCCGCAGCCGGGTGCGTCACTTGCCGCTGCCGAGGTGAACAGACGGTTATCCGACACGCCGGGGATGCTCAGGGTGAAGCGCTCCTGGGCCTGTGCCGGGAACTGCACGCAAAGGGTCACGGCGATGGCCGCCAGCCATGGGTTGAGTGTGGTCAATCGGGTCATTCCGGGAGCACCTTGTGCAGTGAGGCCGTCGTCGGCCCGCAAACTATAGCCGTACCGTTCGTGCCTTGGCAGTAGCAAATGGCTGAACCTCGCGCGGCGCCGCCAACTCACAAGAGAAATGCCTGCGAGGAAGCCGAAAATGTCCCTGCACCGTGTCGCCCGTTTCGCCGATGTCCCGCAAGACCGTGGCCTGCAAGTCGAAATCGGCGACTGCAAGATCGTCCTGCTGCGTGCCAACGGCGAGTTGCGAGCGTTTCAGGGCCTGTGTCCACACGCCGGTGCGCCACTGGCCGAGGGTGCGTTGTGTCACGGCAGGTTGATTTGCCCTTGGCACAAAGCCGCGTACCGCGCCGAGGACGGCGGCCTGTGCGAGCCGCCATCACTGGACAGTCTCAAACGCTATCCGCTGGAGTTGCGCGGCGATGAAGTCTGGGTCGATGACCAGCCGTTGCCCGATCCGCACACCCCGCCCGCTGACGACCCAAGAACGTTCGTGGTTGTCGGCGCCGGGGCGGCGGGTACGGCTTGCGCGGCGGCCCTGCGGGAGAAAGGTTTTGGCGGGCGCATCGTGCTGGTCGATGGCGAACCGGGTGCCGGATACGACCGCACGGTGTTGAGCAAATTTGTCCTCGCCGGGGAAATGTCGCCCAAAGATGTCCCGCCGCTGCGCGATGAGGCGTTCTATCAAGCGCAACGGATTGAACGTGTGCAAGGCGAAGTGACTTCACTCGACGCCCCAGGCAAAACACTGCATTTGAACAACGGCGGCATCCTGCGCTACGACGCCGCTGTACTCGCCACCGGTGGCGCGCCCAATCCGTTGAAGCTGCCTGGTGCCGAGTTGGCCAACGTCTTTGTCCTGCGTTCGAAAGCCCAGGCTGAACAGATCATCAACGCCGCTCAACCGGGCCAGCGCGCGGTGATCATCGGCGACAGTTTCATCGCCCTCGAATGCGCGTCAGCCCTGCGCGAGTTCGGCCTCGACGTCACCGTGCTGGCACGCCACGCAATCCCGTTCGCCAAGCAGTTCGGCGAAGCGGTGGGCAAAGCTATTCGCGCCCTGCACGAAGAGCACGGGGTGAAGTTCATCAGCGAACACGAGGCTACGCAGATTCTTGGCGAGGACAAGGTCGAGGGCGTGCTGCTCGACAACGGTCTGCGCTTGGCAGCGGATCTGGTTCTCGCCGGCGTCGGCGTTCACCCGGCCACTGAACCTTTTGACTCATTGCCCAAGGAAGAAGACCAATCGTTGCGCGTCGACGGCGGCATGCGCGTGAGCGATGGTTTATGGGCGATCGGCGATATCGCCACGTTTCCGCTGAGCGGCCAGCCAACTCGCATCGAGCATTGGCGCCTGGCCCAGCAACACGCGCGGATCGCCGCCAGCAACATGCTGGGTGGCGAGGAGCATTATCTGGATGTGCCGTTTTTCTGGACATACCACTTCGGCAAGAACTACGACTATCTCGGTCATGCGCAGGAGTGGGACGAGGTCGAGTTCAGCGGTGAGCCGGAACAGCCGCCGTTCATTGGCCTGTTTGCAAAAGACGGCATCGTCGTTGCGGCGGTGGCCTGCGACAAGCAACGCGCAATGGCGCTGCTGGCCGAGCGAATGAAGCAACCTCTGCGAATGAAAGAGGCCTGGACGCTGATTCAGGCCTGACACCGATGCTGTACGAGATCAGGTCAGGCGTTTCACCGGCTCGCGACTGTCGTCTTCTTCGGCATGCAGAAAGATCACCCGTGGATGCTCCAGGGGTGCCAGCGGCGCCGGTAGTGCTTGCTGCTGAAGCGGCCAGAAGTGCGTTTCGACATGGCTGATGTCGCCGTCCTGGTCGTTGTGAATGGTCATCACCCCCGGCGTGCGCAGTTTCTGGAAACGCTCGTCGCACAGCTTGAAACTCTTGCTCAGACCTTCATCGCCAATCACCGGTGACGGCAAACGGCGCTGGGCGAAGCTGCGGCTTTTGCGTTGCTGGTAACGCGCCCAGCCGATCAGGATCACCGCGTTGACCAGCGCCACCCACATATAAACCTGCAAAGTGCCCAGGGCATCGAATGCCGAATGATCGATGCGCGGGCCGCCGGTGGTTTCGATCAATGGCCATAACCCGCGTACCAGCAGGAACAGCAGGCCGACCCAGGCCATGACGGTGAGGATCACGTCGATCACCACCAGAAAGGGCCGTTGGCGAGTGCGGATAATTTTCATTTGATGACTTCCTCCTGGTCGTCGCCCAGCGGTTTGATACCCCGATCAGGACTGACCCAGCGCGCGCGTTTTTTGTGTTGGCTGAACAACACCTTGGGGAAACTGACCAGGGTGGTCAGCAGACTGACGAGCCAGAACACCAACGGATACCAGACCACCCAGAACATGGTCTTGCCCAGACCCGGCTCATAGCGCCGGTCAATGACGATGCTGACGGCAAACTGCACCAGGCAGACAAACGCCAGCAACAGACCGGTGAAGGCCGGTGGCATCAGGTGATCGACGGCGATCGCGTCGGGCATGACCATGAACTTGCCCATGCCCCAGAAAATCACCGACAGCAGGAAAGTGAACGCCCAACCGGTGGACAGGCAGTACTCGAACAGCAGCGGCCACAGGTAGCGATGGCGGTACTGCCAGATGCCCCGAATGTTCTTGAACAGCACTTCGGCGCCACCCTGAGCCCAGCGCAGACGCTGCTTCCACAGGCCACCGAGGGTTTCCGGCATGAGGATCCAGCACAGGGCGCGCGGTTCGTAGAAGATGCTCCAGTGATCGAGTTGCAGCTTCCAGCTGATGTCGATGTCTTCGGTGATCATGTCCGGGCTCCAGTAGCCGACCCGGTTCAGCGCAGTACGACGGAACGCGACGATCACGCCGGAGACGGTGAAGATGCGCCCGAACACCCGTTGCGTACGTTTGATCAGCCCGATGATCGAGGAGAACTCGCCGACCTGCACCCGCCCGATCAAGGTCGAACGCGTGCGGATCCGCGGGTTGCCGGTCACTGCGCCAAGACGTGCGTTATCCAGCATCGGCGCGACCAGATAAGCCGCAGTGTTCGGGGCCAGCAAGGCGTCGCCATCGATGCATACCAGATACTCGCTGCGCGCAGCGATCGCGCCCATGCGCAGAGCCACAGCCTTGCCCTGGTTTTCCGCCAGATGCAGCACCCGCAGTCGCGGATCTTCCTTGGCCAGCGCATCGAGCACTTCGGCGGTGTTGTCCTTGGAGCCGTCGTTGATCGCGATCACTTCGATGTTCGGGTAGTGCTGGGCCAGCGCCGCGTAAATGGTATCGGCAGCGTTATCGCCTTCGTTGTAGCAAGGAATCAGGATCGAAATCAGCGGCTCGCCTTCCAGCGGCGGCGGCAGCGTGTCGTCCTGCCATGGCCAGTGGCGCTCCCAGTGCAGCCAGAAATACAGGCCGCCGGCGATCCACAACCCGGACATGAATAGTGGGTAGAAGAACACGAACGACATCAGGAACTGGCCGGTCACCAGGAAGATCAGCCCCAGCGGAACGCCAAGGACAATCGCCAGAACAAGCAGGGCTAACAGTCTATCCAGCATGTTATGGATTCCATTTGTTGGAGAGTGCAGGCCTTACGGTTTTCAGGTCTGGCAGGTTGTCGAGGAAGTTGTCCGGGTAGTAACCGAAACTGGTCGCGCCCTGACGCTTGAGCCGGCCCATCCAGTCCGCCAGATGCACGGCGTCGATATCGGCCTGATCCTTCTGGTTCCAGTCACGCGCCTGCAATTCGAACACGGTGCGGTTGAGCGCGCCGGGACGTTTCTTCACTGTGGCGACCAGTTCTTCCAGCCACGGGCCGGACTCGGCCAGCGTCTGTTTTTCCATCAACGGCATGGCCATTGGCGCCGTCCAGTCGTAGGTGGCGAGGAAGTCATCGAGGTTCTGCGCGAACCACGCTTCGCTCTCTGGATTGAGCATCGGTTCGGCGAAGATGTTGCGCGCGGTCAGCACTTGCGGGCCGCGAATCGCACGGACCTTGGCGGTCAGTTCGTTGGTGAAGTCGATCAGGTAGCGGCTCTTGAAACGCGTCCAGCGTTGCATCGCCGCCGGATCGTCGCGCAGCGCGGCAATCGAACCCGGCAGACCTTGAGCGGCATAGGCCTTCAGGGCATCCGGGCTGGCGTCCTCGAAATCCGAGAGCACCGCATCGTCGTGGTAGAGAATGCCGTCGACCGAGGTCAGCCGCGCCACATCTTCATAGATTTCACCGATGATCTTGCGCACTTCGGGATTGAACGGTGACAGGCGTTTGTACTGCTTCGGGTCGACCGAGGTGATGGCGGTTTTCGGGTCCCAGCGGGTTACACGCGGCAGCTTCGAATCCAGTTCGAAACTCAGCACCGGCATCCATGCAAAGACTTTCACATGGGCACGGGTGCGCAGTTGCCAGGCGACGCGGTCGAACAGGTCGGCGCGCATCGGCAAGTGACGGTTGGGGAAGTACAGCGAATGCACCAGACCATCGCCCTTGGGGTCGGCGAAGGCTTGCAGGAACACCGTGCTGGCGCCCAGGTCAGCCATGCGCTGCACCAGTTTGCCGAGGTTGATGTCCTGCTGGGCCGGGTCCGGGTCGTAGACGTTGTCGAGATCGACATGCACCACGCGCATCGGCGCTTCGGCCTGCACCGAGACGATGCTGTTGGCGAAATGCTCGCCGTCAGGATCGGAGGCGACCAGAAAGCGCGGCCCGCTCATCAGGTTATCGAGGGTGTCGAGGCCGTCGTCCAGCGTCAGGGCCATTTCATAGCCCTCCTCACCGACCACGGTCAGCGAGGTAC
The DNA here is from genome assembly GCF_004307585.1 of Pseudomonas sp. Sample_20. Taxonomy (NCBI): domain Bacteria; kingdom Pseudomonadati; phylum Pseudomonadota; class Gammaproteobacteria; order Pseudomonadales; family Pseudomonadaceae; genus Pseudomonas; species Pseudomonas sp. Sample_20. The sequence goes on from NZ_RCOA01000060.1 coordinate 202,944, forward strand.
CGTCGGCGGTGCCGTACGGCCAGACCCAGACCCGAGGTTTGTAACCGGTGGCCTTGCGGATCTTCTCGGAAATGTTCTTCACGTCGGTACGAATGCGTGCCTGGAAATCGGCTTCGGATTCATAGCGCTTGGTCACCGGGTCATAACGCCGGGTCGCGGCGGCCGGTTGCAGGTTGCCCTGCGGGTTGCCAAGGATGCCTTTGTGGTTGGCATCGGTGTGAGCGGCGATCTCTACCAAACCGGACCTGGAAATTTCGCCGATCTGCTGCCAGGTCAGGAAGTTCTCACGGTTACGCGGCGTGCCGGCGAAATCCACCGGTTGATTGAGCGGCGTGTCGATCCAGGTGCCGACCGGCGCCAGCAAGGCGTGCCAGTTGTAGGCGCGCAGCACTGGCAGCACGCGGGTATAGAAGCTGGCGTAACCGTCGTCGAAACTGAGCAGCACCGCTCTCGCCGGCAGCTCCGGGCCGCCATTGCGTGCGGCCATGATCTGGTCGACGGTCACTGGTTTGTAGCCGTTCTCGCGCAGCCAGGCGAGCTGCTCGATCATGCGCTCGGTGCGCACCGCCACCACGGCCTGATCGGGATCACGGTCTTCGACATCGTGATAGGCGATGCCGAGCACGTGGTTTTTTGGCCACGGTTGTTCACTGGCCGCGACCGGGCGCTCGGAGGGCGGCGCGAAGGCCGGGGCTTGCTGGGCGCAGGCGCTGATCAGCAGCGCTCCCAGCAGAAGGATGAAACGCGAGATAAAAGGCATCTTCAAACTCTTCTAGAAGCGGAAAGTGAGGTCGACGAGCAGACGCAGATCAGTTTCCCGATCACCGTCGTAAGGCCGGTTGATCACACTGAACATGCCGCCCACATCGAACACGTCGTTCCAGGCGTACCGTTGGCCGTAACCGAGCAATGCCATGCCGCCGGTGCCGTGGTCGCGCTGGCTGTAGGTGCCCGCGCCGGCCTGGAATTGCTGGCTCCAAGAAGTCTCGTAGCGGTGGTAGAGCACGTGATTGACGTTGACCAGCGGCATCACGCTGAAGTCCGACTTCGGGTTGAAGTACGGCACGTCGTCGGATTTCGAGTTGTGGCTGGTGCCGACTTCCAGGCCGGCGTCGACCTGAATGTTCGGCGCGGTGTAGATGCCCTCGCGCCCGGTCACCAAGGCTTCGACGCGGTTGTTGCCATCGCTGAAGTGCGACGGGCTGACCGACACGCGCCACTCGCGGCTTTCGTTGGCGCGCCAGCGCAGGAACGCACTGCCGCCGTTGGCCTTGATATCACTGTTGAGCGCGCGCAGCGGGGTTTCCGCCGAGAGGTATTCGAGGCTGCCGCCGTACTGCCAGTGATCGTTGATGTCGCGGGCTATCGCCAGGCGTGCGCCTTGTTTGTCACCGAAGCCGTAATCGTGATTCGACACCTCGGCTTCGAGGGTCATGTCACGGGTGCGCCGTTCCAGGCCGACCCGCTGGAAACGATGGTGACCGGTGCCTTCGGCGAAATCACCGGTGGCATAACCGGCGCCGGCGAACACGCGCCAATCTTCGTTGATCGGTGGGCTGTAAAGGGTGCTCTGGATACCAAAATCACGGCTGCCGCTGACCGCACCGGCATCGCCGCTGCCGCCACCATTGGCCTTGCCGCCGTAGGCTTCGACGCGCAGTTCGGCCATGTCATGCACTTCCCGTTCGCGAGCCAGACGCTGCACCTGGCGGTTGTCCGGATAACGCGCGACCACATCGTCGACCAGCGCATCGTTCTGCCGCCACTCCTGCAACTCCATCGCGGTGCGCGCCTGAGCGACTTCCAGGCCGGCATCGCGGGGCGCCATGCTCTCGGTTTCCTTGAGCTGGCTTTCCGCGCGGCGCGGCCACTGTCGGGCGAGGTAGAGATCGGCCTGGGCCAGACGCAAGCCAAGGTTGCCCGGCGCCTGATCGACCAGCGTCTGCAAACGCTCTTCACCGTGAGGCAGGTCGGAACCGTAGGTGCCGGCCTGGGCGGCGAGTTGCTGGGCGTCCATCCATTCATCGTTGGGGTTGCCGATGGGCAGACCTTTGAGCTCGACGCGCGGACGCTGGGCTTTCGCTGCGTCCTCGGCGACCTTGCGAGCTTCGTCGGCGCGGTCGCTTTCCAGCAGCGAGTAGTACAGCGCAGTGGTGTCCTCAAGACGATCACCGACATCGGCGTCCGGCGCCGAAAGCACCTGGCGATACAGATCGGTGGCAATCTCAGGCTCGCGCTGATCCAGATAAGACGCCGCCACCCAGCGCAGAGCGTACGTCGGAATCTCCACGCCTTCGGCTTGCAGTTTCTGGTATTCACTGATGACGTCGGCAGTGCGCGCGCGGGCCTTGAGCGCGCCCATGCGGTCGATGCGCCAGCGCGTCACGTCGTCGTGAGCAGTGGCGTCGGGCGTCCAGGTTGCGAGCAATTTGTCGTAATCGGCCAGCGCGCGGTCGGCAATGACGTAGCGTTCCTTCTCGCTGCGGGTGGCCAGTTCGGCAAGGCGCACGCGTTCGGCGGCGAGATCACCTTCGAGCCGGCGCAAGGTCACCGGATCAATCAAACCTGGACGTTGACTGGCCAGACGCAGTGCCGGTTCAGGCAGGCGGGCCTTTTGCAGGGCGACCACGTACTCGCGGGCGACTTCCGGTTTGTTGCCGGCACGGATGAAGGCCTGATCGAACTCGAACAGCGCATCGTAAGGTTTGCCGGCGCGACCGAGTGCGTAGCCCAAGGCGAGACGGCGTGACGGATCGTCGGGTTTGGCGGCAACCAGCGACTGCGCGCGGGTGACGGCCTGATCGGGCTTGCCGGCATCGGCCTGAGTCAGCGCGAGGCCCAGTTGCAGGTCAGCGTTGTCCGGCTCCAGCGCCAGCGCCTTGTTGTACACCTGGGTAGCCTGATCCCAGCGCTTGAGGTTGCGATAGGCACGCGCGGCGGCGGTCAGTGCCTGCACCGGCAGGACGCGGTCACGGCCTTGGGTTTCATAGACCTTGACCACTTCGGCATCGAGCCCGGCCCAACTGGCGATTTGCAGGTGATCGCTGACCTGGCCGTCGCTGGCCTGGCCCGGCGGCACCTGACGCAAAACCGTCAGCGCAGGCGTGTAATGCCCGGCGCGGGCATCGCGCACCATCTCGTCGTAGGGTGTGTCGGCCGACGCCAGCACTGGCCAGAGCAACTGGCTGCACAGGGCGAATCGGAACAAAGGGCGCAAACCACGATGTAATACAGGGCCATCAATACGCGGCATTTGTCAGCATCCTTACATGGCCAGCCGGGTCGCAATGCCCTCCTTGCCCATTCGTAACGGTGGCCGACAATGACAGCCTTCGGCCAAGCTTGGTGAGGCAGTCTGCACGCAAGCGTAGTCGAGTTTTCACAACGCAATAATTGTTCAGAATCGGCCCATCTGTACAAAACCCGTACAGCAAAACGCCCGGCGCCTGTTTACACAGGGGCCGGGCGTCTGGAGGGCGCGCGGTGGGCTTATTGCTCTTGGGTGACGCCGGCAAACTTGCTCATGAGGAAGCCGATGAACTGCTCGACGGTCATCTTCTGGCCGTTGAATTCGACCTGATTGGCCGCGTAATGCAGTTTGGTCACCACGTTGGTGCCGTCGGCGACAGCCAATTGCGAGCCGACCGCCATGCCGGCGAACATGTCCGCCGCTTCCTTGGACTGATCGACGATGGCTTTGGCGTCAGTCTGGCCATCGAGTTGCGCCTGCACGCTGAGCAGATCGACGAGCATCGGCTTGGACACTTGAATGTTCAGGTCGAGCAGCGCGATCAGTTGCTTGCCGAGTTGATCCGGCGGCAGGTCCATCGATTGCGGCTTGGTCAGGTCGATCACCAGATTGGCGCGGCTTTCACCGTTGGCGGTGTTGAAGGACAGATTCTCCAGCGCCAGTTGCGGGCCCGCCGCCAGCAACTTCTGCAGATCGGCTTTGACCTGGGCGTTTTCCGCTTCGGTCAGATTCAGCTCCGGTGCCGGCAACCCCTGTGCGGCAGCTTCGGCGGCAGCTTTTTCGTACGGCTGCAGTTTGGTCTGGTAGATCTGCATCAGCGACATGGTCGACGGAATGTCGAGGTTCTTCAGGCTCATGGCCATGGCCGCCGAACCGACTTTCTTGTCGTTGAGCGTCACTTCGCCGATTTTGTAGTCGGCACGCCCCGAGGCGTTGCTGCCGCTTTCTTCGGTGCGGTTCTTCATTTCGAAGTTCTTTACGCCCAGCACCATCGGCTTGGCGCCGAAGGTGGTTTTGCTGCTGGTCACTTCCAGGGTGTTTTCCCCGGTGTAGTACCCGTAGCTGCTCTTGGCGAGGTTGCTGGCCAGGGTCAGACCGTTGAGCTCGACCTGCACCGGCGCCTGGTCTTCCGACACGGTGACCAGTTTCAGATTGTCCATGTAGCCGTCGGCCTTGACCTTCTGCGCCTGGGCGCTGGCGGCGATGTCCATGCTCAGACCGGAAAACTTCAGGCTCGACTGCTCATCCAGCGCAGTTTCGAACGGCACCAGATTCAGAGTGCTGGTGGTCGATTCGTCGTAACCGATGTTGGTCACGCCCTTGAGCGGCGCGGCGCCGTTGGTGGCGGCGAACCATTTTTCCGTGGACGGGCTCTTTTCCAGCTCGTAGTTGCTAGTGGCCATGACCGGCAGCCACTTCAGCGAAACCAGTCGCGAGAACGGCAGCGGGCCGTGTTCGATGTGGTCGACGAACAGCAGCTCGACCGGCGCATCGCCGAACATCTCGCCCTCGCCCTTGAGGCGATAGTGCGCGGTGCTGGTGAAGGTGTGGCGTTCCAGCGACACCAGTTCCAGCGACGCGGTGCCGTTGGAGCCGGCCATGGCGGTCTGCAACTCTTTGTTGGCGTTGGTCACGGCGTTGTTCAGTACGCCTTCGATCTTGGTCCCGGTGTACCACGCCCCGCCTGCGCTGATCGCGCCAATGGCAACAACAATTCCGAGAAGCACGCCTGCTGATTTATTCATGAATGACCTGATCGGTTTCCGTGGCTGTGGGTGAAGTCGTCTTCCTTGAACCCGGGATCGGGTCGCGGCTCGACTGTGCGCAATTAAGCGGTGGAGATTAGCACCGGGCGCGGGCGACGGCCCAATGTTTAAAGGTTAAAGAGTGTCTATGGAGGGAATGGACAGTCGGCAGGAGCGAAGAGTTTCGGTGTTTTTGCGGGCCTCTTCGCGAGCAGGCTCGCTCCCACCAGGACAGTGCTGTACCTGTGGGAGATTCTATGGTTCATGCCTAGCCCCTAAACGCCTTTGGGTGAGTAT